>JBLNEJ010000059.1:0-4261 GCA_050262535.1 Clostridia bacterium | reverse complement strand
TGCCGATCATTGCAGGAGGCCTGCTGCGCAACCGCGAGCAAATGGTCGCAGCGATTGCGCACGGAGCCGTTGCGGTTTCGATGGGAACAAGCGAGCTGTGGAAGGAGAATTTGGAGAATGTACAACAAGCAATGCCTGCTATTTGATTTGGATGGAACATTGCTCGATAGCAGGGAAATCGTGATAACCGCTGTTCACAAGGCAGCCGAGCAGTTTGTGCCGGGTGTGTATTCCCGAGAGCAGGTCCAGGCGCGCTTCGGTGAGTCGTTTGCCGATTTCCTGCGGGAATGGAAGCTTTCCGACAATCTTGACCACGAGCAGGTGTATCGGGCTTATGTGGAGCAGGCTGAGGAACTTGAGAGTCAGCCGGTTCCACTGTTTGCCGGAGTGAAGGAAAGTCTTGTGCATGTAAAGCAGAACGGCTATCGGCTGGGGCTGGTGACGAACAAGCAGCGCAGTATTACCTTGATGAATCTCGAAGCGGCGGGAATTGCTGAACTGTTTGAAATCATTGTGACTGTCGATGATGTTACATGCGGGAAACCTGCTCCCGAGCCGATCGAGAAGGCGATGAAGCTGCTTGAGGTGGGTCCCGAACAGACACTGATGGTTGGGGACAGCATCTATGATTTGCAAGCAGCCCAGGCTGCAGACGTTCCATGTGCCATTTTGGAATGGTATGGACCCTTTCAGGTCGTCGAACCTGCCATGCGGGCCAGCGGATTGCCAGAGTTGGTGGAGCAACTGCTTAAGGCCAAATCGATACAGCAAGGCAACTCGGGTGAGCAAGAGCAGTCAGATCGATTGGCTGGGGCCAAATCGATGCAGCGAGGCGGCTCACTAATGCCGGAGCAGTCAGATCGATTGGCCGGGGCCAAATCGGTAGAACCATCACAGTCGAAAGGAAGGGTTGTGTAAATGGCACAGGTTGTCTTGAATCAGGTGGAAAAGATGTACGACAAGCAGTCAGTGGTCAAAGGCATGCAACTGACGATTCCGGATGGCTCCTTCACCGTGCTGTTGGGACCATCAGGCTGTGGCAAGTCGACAACGCTGCGAATGATTGCCGGGCTGGAGACGGTGAGCAAGGGCGAGATCTGGATCGGCAACACCAAAGTCAATGATGTGGCACCCGGGCAGCGTGATATCGCGATGGTTTTTCAAAACTACGCACTCTACCCGACAATGAGCGTATTTGACAACATTGCCTTTGGCTTGCGCAATCGAGGGGTTTCTCGTACCGAGGCGAAGAGGCTGGTGCATGAGATTGCAGAAATCGTGCAATTAACCCCGTATCTCAACCGGAAGCCTTCCCAGCTGTCAGGCGGTCAGCGTCAGCGAGTGGCGCTGGCGCGGGCAATGGTCAAAAAGCCGCAGGTGTTTTTGATGGACGAACCGTTGTCGAACCTGGACGCCAAGCTGCGAAACCAGATGCGGGCCGAGCTGACCGATTTGCATAAACAACTGGGGACGACATTCATTTACGTTACCCATGACCAAGTGGAAGCGATGACGATGGGGGACCAGATCGTCGTGATGAATGACGGAGCGATTCAGCAGATCGCCACCCCGCTGGACATGTATCGGGAACCGAGCAACCTGTTTGTTGCGCAGTTTATCGGTTCCCCTCCGATGAATGTGCTGTTTGCTAGCGATGACAAGCCGTTCATTATGGGCTTTCGGCCGGAAAAAGCACAGCTCCGGGTAGCTGATCGATCGGTGCCAGTCATCACGGATCGCCAATTATACACCATGAATGGGATGATCGCTGCAAGGGAAATCCTTGGTTCGGAGACGCTGTACCATGTTCAGACCAACCAGGGCAAGCTGATCGTCAAAACATCGTCGGAGATGCTGTATGAACTGGGGAAACAGGTAGCACTTTCCGTAGCGTCCGCGGATTTGCACTTTTTTGAAAAGGGCTCAGGCAAGCGGATCATCGGCGACCATTCCGGGGTGCTTGACAGCCTGCAAACGGGGGTGCTGGCCTAGATGATGGTCTGGCCGAAGCTGCGTCCTTATGTATATGTTGCACCTGCGCTGATCAGCTTTCTCATCTTTTTCTTCTATCCGATTTCCTCGATCATCTATCTCAGCTTCCACGACTGGACGCTGTTGAATCTGGAGTCGATCGATTGGGTAGGCTTGCAGAACTATATTGACCTGTTTGCGGAGCGCGATTTTGTGGAGGTGCTCTGGAATACGGTTGTCTATACCGTTGCCACCGTTGTGCTCGGGTTAGTCCTGTCCTTTTTGCTGGCACTCTGGTTAAATCGCAAAGCGAAGATTTACGGGATTATGCAAGCGACGGTGTTTAGCCCGCACATTATTTCGCTCGTTTCGGTCTCGATGCTTTGGCTATGGCTGATGGACCCGCAATTCGGCTTGCTGAATGCGCTTCTGGAATGGGTTGGTCTTCCCGGTTACACCTGGCTGACCGATACAAAGAGCGCGCTTCTGTCGCTGATTTTGGTCAGCATCTGGAAAGGGGTAGGCTACAACACGCTTGTGTTTATCGCCGGCTTGCAAAGCATCCCGAAGGAGATCTATGAGGCTGCTGAGCTTGACCGTTTCTCACCCTGGAAAAAGGTGTGGCATCTGATCATTCCGATGATGTCGCCGACGATTTTCTTTCTGCTGATCATCAACACGATCTCGTCGTTCCAGGTGTTTGACACGATTGCGATCATGACCTCCGGGGGACCGGTGAATAGCACAAACATGCTTGTTTTCTATATTTATCAGCAAGGGATGGATTTTTATAACGGCGGGCTGGCGTCGGCTGCTTCTGTTGTGCTACTGATCATTGTCGGCATTTTGACCGCGCTGCACTTTGTATTCATGTCAAAACGGGTGCATTACCGCTAATCCGTTCGAAAGGAGGAATTACGCATGACGCAAGCAAGCTTGTTCATTCGCAAAGCGATCGAATGGGTTGGGCTTTTGGTGGTGGGGCTGATCTTTGTCTTCCCGTTTTTGTGGATGGCCACGACCGCATTCAAAACAATGCCGGAGGTTCACCAGTTTCCACCGTCGCTGCTGCCGCAAACGTGGGAGTGGGGCAACTTCGTCAAGGCGTGGGAATCGGGACCGTTTCTCACCTATATCGGCAACAGCTTTGTGGTCGCCATCGGCATTTTGCTGCTGCAATTTCTGACCGGGGTTCCGGCAGCGTATGCGTTTGCCCGCTATCAGTTCCCAGGGCGCGGCCTGCTGTTTGCCTTAACCTTGATCGTGCTGATGATTCCGGGGCATGTGATCTTTTTACCGATTTACGTGCAGATGAGCGATTGGGGGCTGGTCAACACGCTCTGGTCATTGATCCTGCCTTATGCAGCAAGTGCATTCGGGATTTTCCTGCTGCGACAGGCGTTCATGCAGGTACCGGATGAAGTCATCGAGGCGGCGCGATTGGACAATGCCTCCGAATGGAAAATCATGTGGACGATCATGGTCCCGATGGCCAAGCCGGTGCTTGTAACGTTCGGACTGTTCAGCTTCATTTACCACTGGAACGACTACTTCTGGCCGCTGATTATGACAAACAGCGACGAAGTGAGGACGTTGCCGATCGGGATTTCCAATTTGCACATGTCTGACGGCGGAACGCTGTGGAATGTCATGATGGCAGGGAATCTGATCCTCGTACTACCGATTCTCATTGTGTTTTTTGTGGCGCAACGCCATATTATTCAGGCGTTTGTGTACCAATCCAAATAAAAACAAAGCAGGAGGACTTTCTCATGAAAAAAATGCAAAAGGCAAGCAAGCTGGCATGTGTTCTGGCGGTTGGAATCTCCGCACTGATGACAGGCTGTGGTAGCAAGGGAGCGGAGCAGGCAACGAATCAAGGCAGCAGCACGCCAGCGACGAGCACGACGACAGAATCCACCCCAACCAGCGCAGCTCCAGTGAAGCTTGACTTCTGGTACGCACTGGGTGGCGAACGCGGTAAAAAAATCGAGTCGATGATCAAGCAGTTCAACGAAACGCATCCTGGCATTGTCGTGAAAGGCGCCCATCAAGGGTCCTACAGTGAAAACCATTCGAAGGTGCTTGCCGCTGTTGCAGCAGGAAACCAACCGGACATTACCATGATCGAGATTGCCTCCGTTGGTGCGTTTGCAGACGCCAAGGTACTGGCTGATCTCGGCCCTTATACCCAGGGGGATGAGAATAAGTATATCGATGGCTTGATGAAAAACTCTTACTGGAAGGACAAGCTGTACGCCGTCCCGTTCAACCGCTCGACGCCGATCAT
>JBLNEJ010000058.1:0-6150 GCA_050262535.1 Clostridia bacterium | reverse complement strand
CGCGACCAAATACATCTGCGGTCACGGCGATGTGATTGCCGGTGCAGCAGCAGGCCCCAAAGCGTTTATCGATACCATTCGGGTAACGACCTTGAAGGATATCGGCGGCGTGCTCTCGCCTTTTGATGCGTATTTGTTGATTCGCGGCTTGAAAACATTGGGGATTCGCATGGAACGCCATTGCCGCAATGCGTTGGAAGTGGCCCAATTCCTGAACAACCATCCGAAGATTTTGCATACGTATTATCCAGGATTGCCGGAATTTTCTCAGCATGATTTGGCCAAGCGGCAGATGGACGGCTTCGGCGGTCTGATCAGCTTTGAGCTCAAGGGCGGCCTTTCCGCCGGGATCGCCATGATGAACCAAGTCCAACTTTGCAAACGAGCGGTCAGCTTGGGCGATGCGGAGACGTTGATCCAGCATCCTGCCTCGATGACCCATGCGGTCGTCCCTCCGGAAGAGCGGCTCAAAATGGGCATTACCGACGGCTTGATTCGCCTTTCGGTCGGAATTGAAGACGTTGAAGATATTATTGGTGATTTGGAGCAAGCTTTGGCCGCTGTGTAAGCGGTCTTTTTCGTGTTGACAGTTGTGGAAAATCATGCTAATCTTAATCTCATTACCTAATACCGACTATTTTAATCGGATTTGATCAAGGGAGAGATAGTATGACTGCAACGAACCTTTTGGCAAAACGGAAAACAAACAAATGGATCAGCACGACCCTTGCCTCAGCGATTCTGCTCTCATCATTTGGCATCGGAACCGCAGCGTTCGCGCAAACGACGGCTGTTGTCCAAACCCAAGCAGCAAGCATTGAAGATCACGCTGCTTACCTGAAAGCAAACCACGGCATCCAGTTCAGCGGAACGGTAACCAAGGCGAGTTTCATCGACGCGCTGGCAAAAGCACTCAAGCTGGACAAGGCTGCCCTGCAGGACGGTGAAGGCAAGGCGGATGCAGCGCTCACCACGATTGAAGCCGTCTCGCTCGCTGTCCGTGCTGCCGATCTGAAGGAACTGGCTTATTCGTACCCGCAGGAAAAAGTGACAAAGGCATTAGCAAAAGCCAAGCTGAACGTCGAAAAGAACAAATTGCCACTCTCGGTACAGCAGGAGCTGGCTGTTGCCCTTGAGACCGGTCTGGTGTCCCAAGATGCCATTGCCCAGCTGCAAGCCAACCAACCGGCTACAGCTGCCCTCGCTTCCTCGCTTGTCGGCAAGGCGCTTGCGTTCAAAGGCCAATACAAGCATTACCTCGGATTTGTCAGCGACAGCGACATCTACGGCAAGGTATACCAAGCGTGGAGCACGTCCAACCTGATCGATGCGCCTGAGCTGCGCAAAATCGTGGACGAAGCGGTAAAGCAAAGCCTCGTCACCGGCTACAACCTGAAGGACAACCGTTTCAACGCGAATTTTGACCCAGCTCTCTCGCTCACCTACGGTCACAGCGACATTACACACGCGATCCAGCTGATCGGCCTGTTGAAAAGCGAAGGGCTGGATGCAAAAGTCCAATTCGAGCCAAAAACATCGGCATTCCTCTACCTGAAGGAATGGGGCGAGCCAACGGAAACACCGGATTACAAGGTGCTGCAAATCGAAAACGGCAACTACATCGCCTACGCAAAGGAATATGACCTGAGCTTCGAATTCGCGACCAAAGCGGACAAGGAAGCGTTTGACGGCGTGATCAGCAAATTCGCCAAGAAAAATGAAGAGAATCAAAAAGGGCTGATTTACGGCTCCTGGTGGCAGCCGCTGTACTATTCGGCCAACGAGCTGAAGGGCTATCAGCAAATTACGAACAACCTGATTACAAAAGGCCACTATTCCGCTCATCCGTTCTCGCTGAATGAGAACTCGGCGAAGGTGGTTGCCGGCTTCAAGAAGCTTGATCCGACCGTAAACATTACCCCTTACACATTCTGGGTGGATCAGCCTTTCTTCAACTATTTGAACGGGGAATCGAAATAACGAGATGAATCGTGAAAACGCGGAATCCAATGTTCCGCGTTTTTTCGTTTAGTAAAACCTGCCCATCACAATGGTGTTATAGTAGTTACCGTCCGACAGGATTTTGTCTTTTTTCAAGATCCCTTCCACTTCAAAGCCAAGCTTTTGATACAAGGTTATGGCATTTTCATTGGTCTCGAGTACATTCAACGTCATTTTTTTCACACCTGTGGCGTCAGCCCACGCAATGGATTCGAGTAACAGATTTTTCCCAATCCCGTATCCCCAAAACTCTTTCAACACGCACACGCCGAATTCTACCTTGTGTGAGAATCGCTTCAGTTCGCTTCCTTCGCATCTGGAAAAGCCGACAATCCGGTCTTGCACAACCGCAACCAAAAACAAGTTCCTTTTGTTTTCCGTATCGGCTTTGATGATTTGTGCGAAGCCAGGTGGATCAATGAATGCCTCACCTTTCTCTCTGTCCAGATGTTCGGTCTCCCCATCAATTTGCAATCGTACGTCCGACAATTGTTGGGCATCGCTTTCGACGGCTGAGCGAATTGTATACTGCAACCCTTTTACGCAAAATTGCTGTTCGGCAATGATCATCCTATCCCTCATTCCTCTGTAATCAAGTGACGAAAGGGTAAAGCGAAAAAGGGCTGTGCCCGCAAGTACGGTTTCTACTCGCGAGACACAGCCTTTTCCGTTTTCCCTGTCAACTCATCCATAAGCTGTGCCAACTGCTGGGCCTGATAGCGCCGTTCATATGGCTTCACCCGCTCAAAGAAAGTCTCGTCGTTGCGTCCTGTCCCTTGCCCACGGCTCTCCAGTGCGTCCCTGGATGCTTGCCACGCCTGATACAGGGACAAGTAGGCGGCCTTGATCTCGGCCTTGTCACGCGGGTCACAAACCTGTCCCAGCGCGAACTCCCGGATAATCTCCGTTGCTTCTCCAGCCATATTCAGCGCCAGAATCGGTCTGCCGATGCCCATGTACTCGTAGAGCTTGCCCGGAATGTATGCGCCTGCATCCGGCGACACATCGCCGATCAGAAGCAGCGCATCTCCGCTCTTCATCAATCCGAGCGCCTGCTTGTGTTTCAGGTTGCCCAGAATGCGCACCTGCTGTTGCAGACCAAGTCGTTCCACGCAATCACGGTTTTCCGTGTAGCCCGGGTAATCGAATACACCGGCAAAGCTGAACAAGATGTCGTCCTGCTCGACCTTGCCCTCGTCAATCAGTTCCTTGACCGCTTCCAGCAAGAGACGCGGATTGCGTTTCTGGTACAAAATCCCGGCATATACGGCATGGAACTTGTCCGCTACCTCGAATTGCGGCTGCAAATCGGCAAAATCGGCACGGTCAAAGCCGTTGTAGATCAGCTCCAGCCGTTTGATGCGTCCACCGTGCTTTTGCCGGAACATCTCGGCAAACGTTGCCGTGACCGTCGTAATCGCATCAGCACTCGCCATCACGCCCGCTTCCAGCCGCTCCTCCAGCCGCTCACGCCAAGCGATCCCTGTCTGGTGCATATTTTGTGTCCAAGGATCGCGGAAGTCTGCCACCCATTTGCAGCCGCTATGTTCTGCCAGCTTTTTGGCTACAAGATGATTGGTCACAGGACCCGAGGTGGAAAAAATGACGTCGAATGGCTCCTGGTGCATGAGCTCCTGTCCCGCTTTGACAGCGTTCGGGTACCAGACAATCTGGTCATCCGGGATCAGCAGGTACGGCTTTGCTTTTTTCAGCAAGCCAAAGACCGCTTTTTTCAATCTGGTCAAAAATGAAGGCGAAGCGGGCACTGCCGTTTCGCCCTGCTTTGCTGGCGCCGCCGCTGCTGCCCCTCCCTTGGGCAAGAGCTTCAGCTCCTTGGCCCGCACGATCCGTACTGTGTCTGGAATCTGCTCCAGCAGACTCGGATCAAGCGTTGCATGATAACCAGGCTCTACCGTCAACACGGTAACCTCCCAGCCGAATTCGCCCAAATACTTTGCCATCTTCAAAGGTCTCGGCACGCCTCCGCCGCCGATTGGCGGAAAGCCGTAGCAGACCATCAGCATCCGTTTTTTCGTCATGTTTGACTAACCTTCCTACATGAAAATTTCATTGTTAACCATACCATATCTCACGTGTTATTGCGAATGTAATCACCATCTGATATATTGGAAATGGTCTGTTTGGAAAGGTTCGGGTGGATTCGATGACTAGCAAATTACGCGTCCTCCACGTGATCGGCGGAGGAGAGTTCGGTGGAGCTGAACAACATATACTCAACCTTATTCAGGCCTTCCCCAAGGAAGAGGTTCAGGCGGCAGTCGTTTGTTTTTACGACTCTGTTTTTGCTGCCCGGTTGCGGGAGGCCGACATTTCTGTCGTTCCCTTGCACCAGTATGGCCGTTTTGACCTTCGACTGCTGAATGGGATCAAGGAAGCGGTAGAGAATTATCAACCGGATATTATACATACACACGGGATCAAAGCGAACTTCTTTACCCGGCTTGCCATAAAACACACGTTTCCCGTCATGCTGACAACGGTTCACAGCAACTTGCGCTACGATTACGAAAGCTCGCTTGCCTATTTCGCCGTGTCGTGGATGGAGAGACTGACACGCCGCTACAACAAGCACTACATTGCCGTCAGCAAGGCGATTGGGGAATTGCTGCAGGAGGATGGGGTTGATCCGAAAGCGATCAGCTATATTTTTAACGGCATTGATCTTTCGCCGTTTCGCCAACCCGAGAATCGCGCTTCCGACCGAGAGCGCTTGCTGTCTGAATGGAATTTGCCTGCGGACGCGTTTGTGTTCGGGACGATGGCACGATTTGTCCCGGTAAAAGGGCTTCATCTGATCATCGAGGCGTTCGCCCAATTTCTGGAACGGAATGATGATCGTCCGTACCGACTCGTTTTGATTGGCGATGGTCCTGAACGGACCATGCTCGAAGCGCTCGCCAGCAAGCTGAATGTTGCCGAGTACGTCCGGTTTACCGGCTTTCGTCAGGATATTCCCGTTTGTCTGCACGCCTTTGATACGTTTGTTCACTCTTCGATCTATGAAGGCATGGGGTATACGATCATCGAGGCGATGGCAGCGGAAGTCCCCGTCATCGCGACTCAGGTCGGCGGTGTCAAGGAGATTGTGTTTCAGGAGGAAACGGGCCTGGTGGTTCCACCCAATTCGGTATCATCGCTCGTTGAGGCGATGGAACGGTTTGCCCAAGACTCCGCATTGCGCACTCGCTTGACGCAGAAAGCTCTTTCCAACGTGGAATCGACGTTCACAATCGAGCAGATGGCTAGGCTGACGCTGGCCATTTACAACAAGCTGCTGAATGAATCGAAAAAGTAAACAGGAGTTCCCGTATGGAGGAACTCCTGTTGTTTTTTTACCATTTTTCCCGCAAAATCTCTTCACGCTTTCGCTGATACTCCTCTTGTGTCAAGAGCCCCTCCTGACGCAGCCTCTCGATCTTTCTCAGCTTCGTCTCAAAATCGTCCCCACCGGGCGATTGCTCTGAACCCGCCGTTTCTACATCAATCTCATAAAAGGACGCACCTTTTTGCGAGAACACGTTGTATGCGTTAAATCCGGTGATTGCCACCGCTCCCAAGGTCCACAAAACACCAAACCAGCTAAAAGTAGGAATAACGATCATGACGCCGATCAAAATAAAAGCCCCGCCAAAAATCATCCCCAATACCGATTGGGCCTTACTAGGTCTCACTCTTCCACGCCGAAGCATCTCATCGCCTCCCATTTTCCATCTGTTTCTCTTTTATTACGTTTGAATAAGTCAAAAAGGTTCACTCTTTTTCCAGACTCTCAGGCAGAGGCAGGATGCGGATACGCCGTGCTGTCAAAAGTGTAAGCAGAGCGAGTCCGGCGAAGCCCCAGAAAATATCGCGAACGTCGAGCTGCAACAGGAGCGCCCCGGTGGTCAGAGATGCACCGATTTTGGTTGAAGAGGCAATGATCGACCTGAGCCCGGTAATTCGCCCGATCAACTCCTTCGGTGTCGCCAGTTGGATCAGGGTCTGCATGGTGACAAGATGGAACATGGTGAAAAACCCGAGCCCGAACAGGCTGAACAGCATCACGCCAAGCTGTCCCCTCCCCCCCGCCGCGATCGCGAATCCAGCCATCCCGACAAGTGTAAACAATGCTGTCTGGCGTCCCCATCG
>JBLNEJ010000057.1:0-25446 GCA_050262535.1 Clostridia bacterium | reverse complement strand
TTCAGTAAATGATTATCAAATAACGAAACTATTATAGCTTTTTCCAATAGGGAAAAAAACCCAACTTTAGTTAGGTTTTTTCAAAATTTACAAGATGCATGATATATCTTTCTACTCATTTGGAGGTAGAGAGGCAAAAAGGAATCATCGAAAGGCGCAGGAATGCGCTTTTTTACGTGTTAATGGATGCGGGCGGAGTTGAAACGAAACTTGATACATTCTTCATAATAGTGATCCTGCATCTCAGCATTCAAAAATGCGTTGTAAATATAGGTTGATACCCGATAGAACATATACTCGTGGCCGTTATGAAAACGGATGTACATTCTTTTCGTGGATAAATCGAATTTGGCTGACTCGATTTGATCGGAATTGATGCGTTTGTATGCTTGGCGCTCGTTTTGCTCCCGCTTTCCGATCAAACGAAGGAATAGCTTCTTCATCTTGATCTCCCCTGTTTAAAGCGCCGTTTCTTTTATGTGTTGGCTTCTTTTGTATTTTGGCAAACGAATTCTGTGAACGCCGGATTGCAGCCGGACTTTTTTGGAGCGATTCTTCTGCCTAATAGCCTTTAGTCCTGATTGCAGGTAGAGGATTGCAATGACTGCAAACAGGAGAAGCGATACGGCCAATGATACGTGTGCAAGTGTAAATCCCATTGTATGGTCTCCCCCTTTTAATTGCAGGAAAGTGTACGTGGTGACTGACAGTAACGATGTTACTTTCCGTAATAAGCTCCCCGCATTTTCCTACACGTATCTAACGGAAACCCGTATGAGATAGTTGCATCTGTGAGAAATTTCTTGCGGCATCCATCAGCTGGTAAAGATGGCGGGAATGATAGGATAGGTTGTTTGTTGGTGAAATATGTCGAATTTGAAGCTAATTCTAATCCGAAAGAACTATCTCGTCAATCATAACTCGGGTAAATTTGACAAAACTTTAAAGAGGGACTAGTCAATTGAGACTATTCGGATCCTCAAGATTGGATCACAACGTATGGAAAAGTGGTTTTTCCCCTGCGAACGCCTTGAGATCGGTCATGTTCATTTAAAGTAAAAATCCAAACGATCAAAAAAGAAGTAATATCGTAAATTTTGCGAAAACAAGGATTGACAGAAGAGAGAGTCACGGCTATATTTGGTTTATGGTTCAAACCTCATACCTTTAAAAAGAATCAAGTAAAATCTGGAGGAAGAGTAGATGAGTTCTTCTACTATCGGGAATTTTAAGCAAGTTTCTCCAAAAAAAGTCAGCGATTTCATTTTGGAGCAAATCGAAGAAGCGATTATCCTCAAAGAAATTTTGCCTGATGAGCAGCTTCCTCCCGAACGAGAATTGGCAACGATGTTTAATGCGAGCAGACTTGCTGTGCGCGAAGCAATTGCTGAGCTGGAAGCGCGAGACCTGATCGAAAAGCGTTTGGGAGCCAAAGGGGGCACATTCGTTTTACCGCTTACCGCCAAAATTCACCAGCGTACGCGAGAGCAATTGAAGCAGAACTGGGCGGACATGAAGGAGATTCTGGAATATCGCTCCATCATGGAACCTGAGGCGGCCCGACTTGCTGCCAGTCGAATCAGCGACGAGGGATTGGAGCGGGTTCGGGAGCTGGTGGAGAAAAGCGGGGGCGATTGCCCGCGGGAGATGTTTCGTGCGTTGGACGTGAAGTTCCATTTGCAAATTGCAAACGCTTCCGAAAACGCATACATCGAGGGTGCGGTTCGGCGCATCCGGACCAAAATCAATCCAGGGCTGGATTTGATGCCGTATAACCGGGACATCCAGTTGGCCAGCTACGAGCTTCACCGGGAAATGTACGATGCGCTGTGCAAGCGGGATGGAGACCGCGCCGGCCTCCTGATGAAGCAGCACGTTGGCAAGACACTTCAGGCGCTGAGCCAGTTTATCGACTGAGGAGAGGAGGTGAATGAATGCAAACATCCAGACGCTTACCTCGAATAGGAGTAGTTGGATACTATATTTCAGAAGATGAAGCTGTAGGCGGCCGGATTAGAGGAATTCCACGGCAATCGTTTGTGCTGTTTAGCTACGATATGATTCGGGCTGTCAGTAAGGCAGGGGCCATTCCCATTCCGTTGCCCGTTGTTCCGAAGGAAGAGATTCCCCATCAGTTGAGTGTAGTCGATGGGCTGGTTTTCTCCGGGGGAGAAGATCTGGACCCGCAGCTGTACGGCGAGAAGCTTCAGCCTACGGCACACCGTGTCGATCCTGTTCGAGACAAGTATGAAATGGAATTGATGGAGGCCAGTCTGGCTTTGAACATTCCAACGCTATGCGTATGCCGCGGCATGCAGCTGCTCAATGTTTTCTGTGGTGGCACGCTTTACTCGGACATCAGCGAAATTTCGGAGGAAATCCAGAATCATTGGGAAGTTGTCGAACCGTGGAAAGGAATTCATCCTGTTTCGGTAAAAGCGGATCATTTCGCCGCCAACGTTTTGGGTGGCTCTGAAATTTACGCAAATAGTATCCATCACCAATCGGTAAAAGATCTTGGCAAAGGGTTAGAAGTCATCGGCGTCTCGGAAGACAATGTCGTCGAAGCGATTGCCATGCAGGGGCGGGATGATGTTCTGGCTGTACAATGGCACCCGGAAATGATCGCACGCAAGGACAAGGAAGGGTTACGTCCGTTTCAATGGCTGGCAGAGCTGGCCAGTGAAAAAATGAAAGAGAAAAACAGCTAGATCAAAGGGAGGAACATTCATGCGCAGGAATAAGTCGGCTTTTACAGTCTCATTAGCGGTAGTATTGTCCAGTCTTATGCTTCTCACAGGATGCGGATCAAATAACGCGAGTACCCCTGAAGCATCCGCACCGGCGGCCGAGAGCTCGGCAGCACCGAAGACCGATGCAGGCGAAACGAAGAAGCTGGTGGTCACATCGTTTGGCGGTGACTACGAAAAAGCACAAATCGAGTATGCCGTAAAGCCTTTCGAAAAGGAATTCAATGCAAAGGTTGAAGTGGTTACCCTGTATTCTGCAGATGCGCTGGCTCGCATTCGCGCCGAGAAAAATGCACAAACGATCGATGTCGTGCAATTCTCCGGTGGACAAGAAGTACAGGCAGCCAAAGAGGGACTGATCCAGAAAATCGATTCCAGCGTGCTGACGAATCAGAAGGATCTGTACGCGAATGCACTCAACAAGGATGGCTATGGGCCATCACTCGCATTCGATGCGCTCGGAATTATCTATAATGAGCAAAAAATTACGACGCCTCCGACTTCCTGGGAAGATTTGTGGAAGCCGGAATACAAAGGACACGTTGGCTTGGTGGACATCACCAATACCTTCGGTCTGCAATTCCTGGTCATGAATTCCATGATGGCTGGCGGTGACGAAAGCAAGATGGACCCGGGCTTTGAGAAAATCAAAACCCTCCTCCCGAACACGGCAGCAGTTGTTGCCTCTACGCCTGATGTCGGCAACCTGTTTGCACAGGAAGAAGCGTGGATTGCACCGTATGATTCCGGTTATGCATTCAACTTCCGCAAGCAAGGACAGCCAATCAAGTTCGTGATGCCGAAGGAAGGCGGAATGGCTACCTTCATTAACGCACAGGTTGTAGAAGGCAGCAAAAACCCTGAATTGGCGAAACAATTCGTGAATTACCTCCTGCGTCCGGAAGTTCAAAAAGCGTTTGCAGAACAAACCGGCTTTGCTCCAACCAACCAAACGGTGCAGCTTGATCCAGAACTGGCATCGGTGATCCCTTATGGTGCTGAAGCAGTTGCTGAGCTCGTACCGCTCAACTGGGAAGTCGTGAACCAAAACCGTGAAAAATGGAATGAAACGTGGAGCAAGTTGATTAGCAAGTAATGTGGGAAGCGGAACAAGAGATAGCGGTGGAGGGACTTTGGCGCCCCGTTATCTCTTTTCCAAGATTGTGCCGAAAGGATGGAATCCATGTCTCGACGTTTGCCACCGCACTGGATGTTAATGGCACCCGGATTATTCATATTTGCGTTCTTCTTTATCCTGCCGGTGGGACAACTTCTCATCATCAGCTTTTTTCATTCTCCTCCTGGCGAAGCGATGCAGCCTGCCTTTGTTTTTGATAACTACCTGCGATTCCTGACCGATCCGCATTATTTGCAAATCTTGGGACGGACATTGGGAATCGGTGCGATTACCAGCTTGATCTCGCTTGTTTTGGGCTATTGCCTTGCGTATGGTGTTTCCCGCGCCAATCCGGCGCGAAAGTACATGCTGTTGCTTTTGATTGCCTTGCCGCTGCTGACCAGTGCAGTGATCCGAAATTTCGGTTGGATGGTTATTTTGGGTCGAAACGGGATTATTAACAAAACGCTGATTAACATTGGAATCATCGACAAACCGCTTGAATTGCTGTACACCTCGACAGGTGTCGTGATTGCGTTGGTGCATGTGTTGCTGCCGTTTATGGTATTGGTGCTGTATTCGGTTTTGGAAGGAATGGACCGGAATCTGGAGTCAGCTGCTGCGAACCTGGGGGCATCGCCAACTAAGGCGTTTTGGCTCGTGACGTTCCCGCTGTCGTTACCAGGCGTGATCGCAGGCACGCTGCTCGTCTTCTCGATTTCGATTAGCTTCTATATTACGCCGGCTTTAATCGGGGGCCCCAAGGTTCAATTGATGGCAACCGAGATATATAACCAGACGATCCATTTGATGAATTGGCCGTATGCGTCTGCGATCGCTGTCATTCTGCTGATCACGGTATTCATCGTGACGAGTTTGTACAATCGTGCGATGAGCCGCAGTTCATCGTAAGGAGCTGGTCCCACTATGAAAAAACGATTTTCCTTTTTGAACCTTGTCAATTTGCTCATTTATTTGTTTATCATCGCCCCGCTCGTGGTCGTAGTGATCACTTCCTTTAGCGCCAGTTCTTATCTGGTCTTTCCGCCGAAAGGATACTCACTTGAATGGTACGAGTACGTATTTACAAGCGGGCGCTATGTAGAACCGTTTTGGAACAGCATTTTTGTCGCGGTCGCGGCAACAGCTCTGACACTGCCGATCGGGACACTGATTTCCTATGCGACACAGCGTTATCAGTTTCGCGGGAAGGAAACAGCCCAATCGCTTTTCCTGGCTCCCTTGATGGTTCCGTCCCTGCTGTTCGGGATTGGGCTTCTGGTTTTTTACAGCAAGCTGGGGATTGAAGCCCACTACGTGCGGCTGGTCCTTGCCCACATCGTCTTGACAGTGCCCTATGTGGTCCGAACGATGAACGCAGGTTTTTCAAAAATCAATCGTTCCGTGGAGGAAGCGTCACTCATTCTCGGAGCAACCCCGCTGCAAACATTCTGGTTGGTTACCTTGCCAATGGTTCGTCCCGCGTTGGCGGCAAGTGCGTTTTTTGCCTTCATCATGTCGTTTGACGAACTCGTTGTCGCCCTGTTCCTGACAGGTCCGGGGATGGTCACCCTGCCTATGCTGATCTATTCTGACATTCAGTTCAATCACAACCCTGCAGTTGCTGCCGTTTCCAGCATCATCATTCTCGCGACACTGGTGATCGGGCTGTTGGGCATGAGCCTGTTTAAACGGAGCAAGATTCTTTAGTTGGCTTTGGAGGGACGTATATGAGTGAATTGCGACTATCTCAGCTTCGCAAGCAGTATGGAAACAACATCATTGTAGAAGGCGTCAATCTGACAGTTGCGAGCGGCGAGATGGTATCTCTTTTGGGACCGAGCGGCTGCGGGAAAACGACAACGTTGCGCATGATTGCCGGCCTGCTGGAGCCGACAAGCGGTTCGATTCATCTGGGGGATCGGGATATTACGCGGGTTGCGCCACACCAACGCAATGTTGGACTCGTGTTCCAGAACTACGCCTTGTTTCCTCACCTGACGATTTATGAAAATGTTGCGTTCGGGCTAAAGCGCCACGGTACGCCAAAGGGTGAAATTCATCCGAGGGTCATGGAAGCGCTGGAGACGGTGCGCCTTGGCGGTTATGAGTCCCGTCTGCCGGCACAGCTTTCCGGTGGCCAGCAGCAGCGTGTGGCGCTCGCCCGTACATTGGTGCTGCGACCGCCGCTCGTCCTGTTCGACGAGCCGTTGAGCAATCTTGATGCGAAGCTGCGCCAGCTGTTGCGCGTGGAAATTCGCCAATTGCAGAAAAAATTCGGTTTCACGGCCATTTTTGTAACTCACGATCAGGAGGAAGCGATGGTGCTGTCCGACCGGATTGCGGTCATGCACAAAGGGCACATCGTCCAGCTGGATACGCCCCAAAAGGTGTACAACCGTCCGCAGGATGAATTTGTTGCCGATTTCGTAGGTGATTCGAACCTGCTGCCCATTGCCGAAGAGAACAAGGTTGGCGATGACTGGCAGGTGACTATCGCCGGAGGACAGACGATCAAGGCAAACAATATCGGTCAAACCTCCAATCATTCCACGGTCATGGTCCGCCCTGAAGCCATCCAGATTTATTCGGGTGAAGAGGTTCAGGAGCGCGGCACAGCTTTCAACACGGTAAACGGCAAGGTTTTGTTTGCCCATTATGCAGGTGCGACGTATTTCGTCGGCTTGCAGGTGCAAGGGCAGGAGAAGCCTTTCATGATCCGCTGTGCGTCTCGTTCAGACGGAAGCATTCCTTTGCAAGAAGGAGCAAACGCGCAAGCAGTCTGGCCAGTCGAAGCAACACTTCTGTTTTAGTCCAACTACCCAACATCCAAGGAGGTAATCCTTCATGACAATGAATCGTACAATGGTAATCGCGCAAGGTACAGACGGCTCCACCATGGACCCGCACAATCATTCGGAAACGACCACAGCCAACATTTTGCTCCAGGTGTATGACGGACTTGTTCGCCGCAATCCGCAGATGGACATCGAGCCTTGGCTGGCGGAAAGCTGGGAAGTGCTGTCCGATACGGTCATCGAATTCCGCATTCGACCGAACCTGTTTTTCCATCATGGTGAAGCGTGCGATGCGGCTGCTGTGAAATTCTCCCTGGAGCGTATGGTCGATCCGACCCGCGAGCCCAAATTCCCGCCATATGGCCGTTTTAACTCGATCAGCCATGTCGATATCGTCGATTCGCTGACCGTACGCGTCGTGACGAACCGTCCAGACCCGAACCTGCTCGCACAGCTGACCGGCCTGATGATCGTTCCGCCGCAATATATCGCCGAGCATGGCGAGAAGCACTTCAGCAAGATTCCTAGCGGTACTGGCCCGTTCCGTTTCGTGAAATGGGAGAAAGAAAAAGGGAAGGTAGAATTGACGGCCAACAAGGAATACTGGAACGGTGCACCTGATGTCGAAACGCTGATTTTCCAAGCGGTGCCGGAAGGGAATGACCGCGTGCAAGGACTGATCGATGGTACGATTCATCTCGCTGCCAACTTCCCGCCGCTTGAGCGTGCGCGCGTCGAAGCGATCCCGGGTCTGGAAGTAGCCGGAACTCCGAGCGTCGGTGTTATTTACATGGGGATCAACACGCTGCATCCGGTGTTGAAGAACAAAAAGCTGCGCCAGGCGATGGCACACGCAATCAACGTGCAGGAACTGATCGACGTGGAGTTGAACGGCTGCGGCTCGCCACTGGCAGGCCCGGTTTATCCGCAAGCGTTCGGGGTCGATCCGTCGATCAAACCGTTCGAATACAATCTGGAGCTGGCGAAAAAATTGCTTGAAGAAGCGGGATATCCGGACGGTGTCGATGTGAAGCTGGAAGCGCCGGACGGCCGCTTTACGCAGGACAAGGAAATTTGCTTCCGTATTGCTGAGCAGTTGGGCAAGATTGGTATCCGCGTGCATGTCGATGTACAACCATGGCCGCAATTTATCAGCCGTTTCCGCAATCATCAGTACGATCAAATGTATTATGTCGGCTGGGGCAACTCCACCTTCGATCCGGACGAGGTGTACCGCAATGCCTACGTTCACCCGAATCCGTGGAATCCGACCCACTTCCATCACGACCGGATGGCCGAGATCGTCGTCGAAGCGAGCAATACGCTGAATGCCGAGCGCCGCAAAGAAATTTACCGTGAAGCGTGCCTCATTTTCCGCGAGGAGCTGCCATGGGTTCCACTTTTTCAGCAGTTTGACCTGTATGGCTTGAACAAGCAATGGAAGTGGCAGGCGCGGATGGACGAGTATATTTATGTAATCGACGTGAAAGCAGCGGAATAGCCATTCAGCGTGCGCGAGGAGAGGACACGATGAGATACACGCATGAGAATCCGGGCAAAATGCTGATCGGCGGCGAGTGGGTCGAGGCAGCATCGGGCCAAACCCGCGAGATTATCAATCCCGCCAACGGTCAGGTAATCGGCGTTGTCGTCGAAGGAAATGAAGAGGATGCGAAAAAGGCGATTCTTGCGGCACGCGAGGCATTCGATCAATCGGGCTGGCGGGACGTTTCCGCCAGAGGCCGCGCCAAGCTGCTGCTCGCAGTCGCAGATGAAATTGAGAAGCATGCGCAGGAATTGGCTGAGCTGGAGACGCTCAACAACGGGAAGGCGCTGGGGGAATCGGAATCGGACGTGTCCAGCGCGGCTGCAGTCTTCCGCTATTATGCCGGACTAGTGTCTGCCCCACATGGACAGACATATGATATCCCGAACCAGAACATGCAAGCGATGGTCGTTCGCGAGCCTGTCGGCGTGTGCGGACAGATCGTCCCGTGGAATTTTCCACTGATGATGGCGGCCTGGAAGCTTGCTCCATGCCTTGCTGCCGGTAATGTCACCGTCTTCAAGCCATCCGAGGTGACACCGCTGACGGCAATTCGTCTGTTTGAACTGATGGAGAAGGTCGGCTTCCCCAAAGGAGTGATCAACCTGGTGCTGGGCGAAGGCAGAACGGTCGGTGCCGAGCTTGCCGCCAGCCATCTGGTGGACAAGGTTGCTTTTACCGGGGGAACAGAAACAGGCCGCAGCATCATGAAGGCCGCAACCGGCAACATCAAAAAAATCTCTCTTGAGCTGGGCGGAAAATCACCGGTGATCGTATTCGCTGACGCACCGGTCGACATCGTAGTCGAATATGCCATGTTCGCGATTTTCTACGGAACGGGTCAAGTATGCTCTGCGGGCTCACGTCTGTTGATCCAGGATGACATCTACGAAGAGTTCACGCAAAAGCTTGCTGCGCGCACCAAGCAGATCAAGGTCGGAAACGGCATGGCACCGGGAACGGAAATGGGCCCGCTCGTGTCACGCCAACACATGGAAAAAGTAATGCAATACATCGAGATCGGCAAGCAGGAAGGCGCGACGCTACTGACAGGCGGCAACCGGATTGAGACAGATGAGCTGAAAAACGGTTATTTCGTGGAACCGACAATCTTTGTCGATACGCGGCCGGACATGCGCATCGTACAAGAGGAAATTTTCGGACCGGTTCTTGTCGTGCAGCGCTTCAAAGATGAAGAGGAAGCGATCCGTCTTGCCAACGATACGGTGTTTGGGTTGGCTGGAGCTGTCTTCACCTCGGATGCAACCCGCTCGATGCGTGTTGCCAAAAAGGTACGCTCCGGCATTCTCTGGGTCAATGCGTATCATTCTGCCTACCACGAATCGCCGTGGGGCGGCTACAAGCAGAGCGGAATCGGCCGTGATTTGGGGACGTACGGATTGGATGAATATATGGAAGTTCGGCAAATCAATGTGAATATGGCGCTGTCGCCTTTGAACTATTACAAGGGCGAGTAGGGAGAAATCAAGGAGAAGGGCATCCGTGGGAGATGCCCTTCTCCATTGTTTAGGGGTTCGTATGATCCATCGGAAGGAGAGGTCTGGTTCCAATAATGACAGTGGCATCAAGCTCTTCGGAACGAGCCATCTGCGGGAGCAGTCCGTTGCGAGCGAAGATTTCCATGGCCAGTGGCGCCTGCTGCTCACTTGTTTCAACCAGCAGGTGACCGCCCGGTTTGAGCCAGAGTGGTGCTGCTGCTGCCACTCGTCGCTGGATGTCCAGTCCGTCCGTACCTCCGTCAAGCGCGGCCAGTGCTTCGTACCTGCGGGCTTCCGTTGGGAGCAGGCTGATCTTGTTGGTAGGCACATAGGGAGCGTTTGCGACCAGAACATCGATGTGGCCATAAATTTTGGCGGGCAGTGGTTCGTAAAGGTCGCCTTCGTATACGTGCCCCCCAAAAGGAGCAACGTTACGGCGAGCGCATTGAACCGCGACGGGATCAATATCGGCGGCGTACAGTTCGATCCCCTCCGTTTTTTGGGCCAGCGCGGCACCGACAGCTCCCGAGCCACAGCACAGGTCAACGACGATTGATCCTGTTCGAGCGAGGCCTGCTGCCTGGCTGACGAGAAATTCGGTCCGATGACGGGGGACGAAGACACCCCGGTCCAGGGCGATCCGTAGACCACAGAAATTTTCCCAGCCGATAACGTATTCGATGGGATGGCCTGTCACGCGTTGCTTTACCATGGTCTCTAGGTCATCCGGTGACTGTGCTGCGGAAATGAGCAAAGAAGCTTCATCTTCCGCGAAGACGCAGCCGGCTTCACGGAGCCTGGTGACGACGTTGTTATATGCGGAATCTTCATTGCGCTTTTTTGCGTCCATATTTCCCCCTTCACGTCATATCAGATTTGCCCAACGAGTAATACGAATAAATCAGTGCGGCTGCTCTTCCTTTTTTTGTCTTGCGATCGATTTTGGAGCGAAGGCATTTGCACAGCTTGCGGTCACAGCTTCGGGAAAAGTATCCCTTTTCATCATAGCAGCGATCATGCTTGCGGCAGCAATCATCGACATCGTCAATCGGTGAATCAGGACCGCTGCAGCCAGGACCGCACCAATTACCGTACAGGCAGGGAGGGCGTTTCCAGCTTTTTTTCATTCACGACCACTCTTTCTCGTTATATCGGTACATTATGCACGAAGCGTAATGCTGGATGTGGTCAAAGGTCGGGTATTTTTCACAAATTAGGAGTTTTTTGGCTTACAAAACGATAGGTATTCACCGATAAAGATAGGGGTTGTACCGATATTATCCAGAAGTGCTGCTTTGGGCGCTGGGCTATGCGTGGAAGCAAGGGTCAACAATCGCCAGACGGACGAAGGGCTTAACGACGAGATCGTACTCGAACGACATCGGGCTTTGAACTGGGTGATTTGCTATATGGATGCCGATTGGGATGATGTGCGAACGGATACGTAAAATACGGAATAAAAAGAGAAAGCAGCATTTACTCCCTATGTGTAAATGCTGCTTTTCCTATTTTCAACGAAAGGCATTTGCTTGTCAGCGATATCCTCACATCGGCATAATAATCTGATTCACCCGCGCGTATTGCTGCAAAAACGATTGCATCAGCCGACAAAGCGTGATCATGCTCTGTTCCAGCAGTCCCTCCTCTAGATAAGAGAAGCTGATGCGAAAATGGTGATACTGCTGCTGGTTCGCAAAACAAACATGCCCGGTCAAAAAAGAGATGCCTTCCTTCAGCGCGTACGTATGAAAATCCTCCGCATTGACGGTTTCGGGCAAGGTGATCCATAGATTCAGGCCACCCTCAGGCGTGGTCCAGTGAACACCCGGGGGTGCCTTCTGCTTCAGGATCGACAGTACCTTGTCACGCCGCTGCTTCAGCTTTTGCTGCAAGGCAGCCATATGCTTTTTCAAATGGTTGGTTGTGAAGAAGGGGAGCACTGCTTTTTGTGTAATGAGCGGTGTCCCGAGATCGCTGATCGCTTTGGCCGCAATCAGTCGGGCAATGAACGTGCCGTTCGCGACGAGAAAGCCGATCCGGCAGCCTGGCGAGATCAGCTTGCTCATTCCCTTCAGGTAAATCACATGTCCGGTCGTATCCATGCTTTTGATCGGGGGCGGAGGCGGAGAGCCAAAATACAGATCGCTGGTTGCGTCATCCTCCAGAATGATCGAATGGTAGCTTTGCGCCAGCTCCAACAGCTGGGCCCGTCTGCGCGCGCTCATCACAGTTCCTGTCGGATTCTGATAGGTCGGATTCGTATAAATCAGCTTGGGCGGACGAGAATCGCACAGTGCAGCCAAGCGGTCTACCTGCATGCCCTCCTTGTCAATCGGTACGGTGAAGATGGTCGCGCCGCGTTTGCGAAACACATCGATCGTACATGGATAGACCGGTTCTTCCAGGACAACGACATCACCAGGACCGACAAACGTCGTTGCAACCAGGTCGATGCCTTGCTGGGACCCGGACAGAACGAGCACTTCTTGTGGGGTAGCGGTGATTTTTTTCTCCTGAAAATACGGGAGAATCGCTTGCCGCAGCGAGATGTCCCCCTCGATCGGCCCGTATTCGGTAAACAGCGTCGGGTTGTCATAGGCGGAATCGGACAACTGCTTTGAAATCCAGTCTACAGGGATCAGCGATGAATGAAGAGCCGCCATCGACAGGCGCGCAACCGGAAAGGGTGGCGTCTGCATCATGCGCCAAAACTGCGCACGTGGCAAATAATCGTCGACAAGATGCTGCCAGTCGCCCGCAGAAGGTTTATTGCCCTCCTGCTGAACGAGACGGGTGCTCTTGACGAACGTCCCTTTTCCGTGTATCCGTTCGATCAAGCCTTCCTGCTCAAGCTGTTCATAGGCATGAAAAACGGTCATCAGGCTTACTTCAAGCTGTTGGGAGAGGGTGCGTACGGATGGAAGCTTTTCTCCCTCCTGCAGCAAACCGGATTGGACACGATCTGTTATGGCTGTCCGAATCTGTTCTATAAGTGTTATGCCTGAATGGCGATCCAGTTCAATATGCATGGGATCTCTCCTTGGGGAGTGAAATGGTTGTGAATACTTTATATGTATTGTATCGGATACAGTTAGCGAAAGATACTGCGAATTATGACGATTGAAAAAGTGTTATAACGAATCATTTACTGTTATGCTTTGTGTTCCCTATGCTTACCTTACAGATCTATGGTAAGGAGTGGGAAAGATGTCATATCCGTTCGCAGCTCGTATCCAAAAGGTGTCATCTTCAGCAGTACGTGATTTGCTTAGCATTACACAAAACCGTGACATTGTCTCGTTTGCCGGAGGATTGCCGGACGAAGCGACTTTTCCGGTCGAAGAGCTTGGGCTCGCGTATGAACAGGCGTTTCGTGCCGGGGGAAAAAGCCTGCAATACGGTGAGACGCAGGGAAATCGCAGCTTGCGCAAGCTGATCGAGGAGCGCTTGAAAGACAAGGGCATTGAGGCAACAGCAGAACAAATCCTGATTACAACAGGCTCCCAGCAGGCGCTAGACTTGTTTGCCAAAGTGCTGATCTCCCCGGGGGATACGGTGCTGATTGAAAGCCCGGCGTATTTGGCTGCATTGCAAGTGTTTCAAATGTACGAGGCGAATCTGGTCGCCGTCGAAAGCGATCAGGACGGGATGCTGCCTGATGAGCTGGAGCGAAGCATTTTGGCCCATCGTCCCAAATTCATCTACGTCATACCGACCTATTCCAATCCGCAGGGGAAAATGTGGAGCCGCGAGAGAAGGGAAGCGCTGCTGCAGCTGGCAAAAAAATACCAGGTGCTCATCCTGGAGGACGACCCTTACGTGGAGCTGCGCTATACGGACGACCAGCAGCCGCCAATCGCGGCCATGGAGAAAGCGGGCGAACGCGTCGTCTATACGAGTACGTTTTCCAAAACCGTTGCCCCAGGCATACGGATCGGGTGGATGACAGGCCCCGTCGAGGTAATCCGGAAGCTGACGCTGGCGAAGCAGACGGCTGATCTGCATTCCAGCTCGATTGACCAGCAGGCGCTCTTTTACTTCCTTGAGCATTTTCCGTTGCAGGAGCATGTGGACAAAATGCGCGGCGTATACAAAAGAAGGATGCATACGATGCAGGAGTGCTTGAGGAAAGATCCCTCGATGTTCCGTTGGGAGGAAGCGAAGGGCGGAATGTTTCTGTGGGTGACAATCAACAGACCGATTGACACGACTGAGCTGCTGAAGACAGCTCTGGAGAAAGGGGTTGCGTTCGTCCCGGGCGCTCCGTTTTATGTCGGGGAACCGGAGTGCAACACGATGCGGCTTAACTTTACCCATTCTTCGGAGGAAACGATCCGGCGCGGAATCAATCGCTTGCACGCGGCGATTGAGAGTCTGACAGAAAGCATGGTGAGGTTGCGATGATCGCCGTCATAGGCAATGGAAGATGGGCGCTGAAGGTAGCGCGGGAACTAAAAGAAATCGCGCAGCAGGCGAAGGTGAGCTGGGGAGTCCGTTCCACCGTCTATGGTCAGGAGCTTCAGGGCAAAGAGCCTCGCATTGAGGTTGTGTCGTACGCGGAAGCGATCGAAGCCCATCAGGTGATTGTCATGGCAATGCTGACACCGGACGCAGTGGCATGGGCAAAAGGGCACGCTGAGCTGTTAAGCGGCAAAATCATCGTGGATGTGAGCATCCCGTATGAAGATTCCCTGCAGGGGGTTCTGTATGACTGGGATACCTCCGGGACGGAGGAGCTGCAGAAGCGATTGGTTCAGGCCAAGGTGGTCGGGGCTAAAAGCACAGCTTTTACAATGCCGGGTACAAAGGCAGCTACCGACGTGACGAACGTGTATATAACAGGGGATGATCGAGCTGCCAAAGACGTGATTATGAGGTTATTTCGCAACGGGCGTTATGTCCCCGTAGACGCAGGTGCGCTGGACGCAAACAGGGCCATCGACCGGATGATCAGCTTGCAGGATTGGCAGGAGACGGTTTCCGACAGCTCTTTGAGGAACGAACCCATTAACCGAGGCGGCTGGTGTCCTTTATAAAGATTGACCCCAAGCCCGATCTTCGTGCAACAGATCGGGCTTGGGGTTTTTCCGGAAAGGGGTCAACGGACGATGGCGATCAGAACCGGCAGCACGAAAAAGGAGGCCACTGTCGTCCAAACAATGCATTTGGATACGAGCTGGGGTGACGCCTGAAATCGTTCGGAAAGCACAACCGCATTGACTGCAACAGGCATCGCGGACAAAATAAACAAGACCGCATAGAGCGTCCCGTCGATATGCAAGATGGACAAAGCCAGACAGGCGAGCAGCGGAGCGAGCAGCAGGCGTACGGTCATCCCGAGCCAAAAGCCGTTTCGGACCGGTTGCTCCGTTGACGCCCCTTTCACCTTGACCATTTGCGCGCCCAGGATCATCAGCACAACGGGCGAGTATGCCCCTGCAACCAGCGCGATCCCTTTTTCAATTCCCGCATGGAAATGAAGGTCAAAAACGTGAAGGAACAACGCCAAAATCGCTGCGTAGATCGATGGCAGGGCGAAGACGGAGCGAATCGCACTTCGCACGGAAAATTGTGAGCGGGCAGCGTAATAGACGCCGATGGTATTGACGATGATGATCTGGGTGATGACATAAACCGAGGCCTTGTCCAGGCCAGCTTCGCCAAAGGCGAGCAGAATCAAAGGAAGACCGTAATTGGCACTGTTCGTGAAAGTGGATACAAGGGTTAACCCGGCTTCTTCCGCGGCGGGCAGTCGCAACAGCCTCCCGATCAGTCTGGCAACAACCCATAGCATCAGCAGATTGAGGATGGAAAAGGCAACCGTCTTCGTAACATCTGCAGACGATATGTCGGCCCGGTTCAATGTATCTAACAAAATGGCCGGACTCAGCACGTACATGTAAAGCACGGCGAGCGGCTTCGTATCCAGCTGCTTGTATTTTCCGAGCAGCGCGCCGACTGTGACCGGGATGGAAAGCGGGATCATCACCTGCAGCATTGTGGAAAAAACAGATACAATCATTTGGCAAACCCTCCGTTCGAGCGATCGTGTACTGTAACTGTAAAGCGGGAGGGGCCATTTGTCTAAGACGTAGAATGAATGCTGCTGATAGGAGATTTCTATGCGCGCGTGGTTTCCGATAGGTATGACTCGTTTCCCAGTCGGTTGATACGCTGCGCTGCCCTGCAATCATGAAAAAGAGAACAGTCGTATCAAATGCAAAAAGCGCCAGCCGCAAGATGCTCGTCGTACTGACGAGTCCTGGGCCTGACGCTTTTTGAATCAGTTCTCCGCTAGCTCCATTTCAACTTCCGGTTCTTCCTTCTCCTGCAAATCCTGCTCTGTAAGAAACACAATCGTAGCGCCAATCACCTGGCCATCGTCATCCTGCGCCATATAAGCCTTGTACGCCCCGTCGCCAAAGCCAGAGCTGGAGACAGCCCCGCCATTGATCACCCCGGCGCCAATCTCGCCGATCGTCAGGTCACAGCAGGAGGAATACCATTTGTCTTCCGGCATGAAAAGCGTAATGCCCTCAACCGTATCGTCTTGCTTGTAGACATCGTGATCGAATATCCCAGCCTGTCCGCTGTCGACACCCACGATGAACTCACAGCTTTTCCATTCGAGGTCGTCTGGATTCACACACGATTCATGCGTAACCAGCAGTGCGGAGCAGCGCATGCCCGAATCACCTGTATCCACCTTGTCCACGACCGCATTCCATGTGCCGGTCGCTGCATTCTCAATCGCGCCGCTACACCAGACGCCAAGGTCGTAGCAAGGATCGGATACGATCAGGATGCCGCTTTTGCAAGTGAAGGAGCCCAGCTCGATCCTTTCGTTGCCCGCAAGCTCGCCCTCCTCCGCAGAAGGCTCTTCCGCTTCGTGGTGAGAGGACAAGCCGTGAACATAGGCCATGAAACGCTCCGAGTTCGCTGCCTCGCTAAACACCGGATCATTCAAAATGTCCTGCATGTAGTTGTCATCCCAACGAGCCGCTGCGATCAGATGGTCAACCGCTTCATCAGCCTGATTCAGGCGGCATAACACTTTGCCCAGTCCGAAGCGGATATCGTCATCATGCGGGAATTGCTCATGTGCCGCCCGGTAATGTGCCAACGCTTCGTCATTGCGCTCCATCTCCAGCAGAAGCTGGCCTTTTTTCAGCGGGATCAAATAATTGTTCTTGTCGACTTGTTCCCATCTTTCATAGATGCGCAGACTCTCTTCCGAGTGCCCAGCCTTCTCGTAGCATTGGGCCAGCGCATAATAGGTGTCACTATGGGCCGGATTCAGCGCCAGACACTTGGAAAAAGGCTTGAGCGCCTGTTCGTATTTTTCCTGCTTTTCGTAAAGCTGGCCCAGCCTGCTCCAGGCGTGGAAATTGGTCACGTCCGTATCGATCGCTTGCTGATATGCCTCTTCTGCTTCCGAGAAGCGATTCAGTCCCATAAGCGCATTGCCTTTGTTGGTGTACTCGATGGAGGTCCCGCCGGAAATGTTGATGGCCGTATTGATATTGGTCAACGATTCAGCATAACGTCCCATGTTGTGAAGCGCCCAGCTCTTGTTGTTGAAGGCTGCGTCATTCAAGGGATAGACGCTGATTGCCCGGTCCAGCAGCTCGAGCGCCTCCTCGTTTTTGCCTTGATAAACGAGGAACATGGCCTTTTTGTTCAGCGGATGGGGGTTGTCCGGTTCGTGGAAAATGTGCTGGTCCAAAATCGCATAGGCCTCATCGAGCCGCCCTTCCCGCCGAAGCTGATCGAGCATTTTGTGATCAAGCGTGTCCGGTTTGGAGACGAAGAACGGAGGGGGGAGCTTTTTGGCGTAGCCGAACGTGATCAGATGCAAAAGAAAGGAAAACAGATATGCAAAACTGTAAAAAATCATGCGTATAAGCTTCACCGTTATATTCACCCTTTTTCAATCGTTCAGTAGATGAACTTCTCTTTTCGTTATATCGTCATTTTTGTTGATTTGCATAAGCTGGTAACTCTCCAAGCCTATACCAGCGCAAAAAAAGCCATCCCTGCCCGGGTGTCGGCAGTTGATGGCTTCTTCCTGTTACAAAATTCCTTTTTGACGCATCGTTCTTCCGGCATCGAGCGCGATCTGTGCATGCCCTTTCGTATAGCCGTTGCCGATCAGCATGCGCACATCCTTGCCGGCTCCCTCGGCGCCCAACGCGGCGGCAGTAAAGCTGGTCGCCATGCTGAAAAAGTAAACCGTCCCGTTCTCGCGCGTGCACAAAATCGAGGTCATTTCCGTCCCGGGGGCATCGACGCAGTTAATCGTCAGCTGGGCGAGAGCTCCATCCGTTGCTTCCTCGACCATGCGCAGGATGGCAAGCGAGTCGCGGGCATCCCCTTGCAGGATCACATCGGCCAAACCGGAGCGGGCAATCCGCTCATAATCACGCTCATCATAGGCTAGTCCAATGACCCTTCCGGTAATGCCCACCCGTTTTTTGGCCTCGTACAGGCAGAGCAAGCCCGACTTCCCGCCAGCACCGATGATCAGCACCGTATCCCCGGCCTGAACGAGCTTCGCCGTTTGCGCGGGAGCGCCCGCTACATCCAGGAGCGCCAGGGCAAAATCCTGCGGCAAATCATCGGGAAGCACGGCAAACAGCCCGCTGTCGAACAGCACCGCCTGTCCTGTGACTCTTACCTGGCAAGTGGACATATCCACCGCGTGAATTTGGTCCAGCTTCAAAGGGGTTAACGATAACGACACGAGCGTGGCAATTTTGTCACCTAGGCGTACGCCTCCTGTAAATCCGCTGCCGATTGCCCGCACCGTCCCAATCAGCATCCCGCCTGAACCGGTGACCGGATTGTGCTGCTTGCCGCGCTCCGCAACGGTTTGCAGAATCAACTCGGCTACTCCGGCTTCCGTCCCGGCCTGCTCCCGCATCTGCCGAAAGCTTGCCGCATCGATATTGAGCATCTCCACATCAATTAGCAGCTCATTCTCATAGAGCTGCATCGTAAAATCCAGCTTCCAAGCGGCCTGGGGCAGCACCCCTGCCGGCTCCAGCACGCGGTGACTTCCATAGCGGCATCCTTTTTTCACTGTACCCGCCTCCGTCTGTATTGTAGTCATGTCTACTTGGGTAAACAAATATTGTTTTAATGGGAAAATTGCAAGTTTTGTGCCATATTAGTAGTTAATCATAGTGAACGTAATGGGGGGAGAGTGAATTTGTTGAATCAGTGGGATTGGGAAACCATTATGGACACGCTACACAACGATATTACGATCGTCGACAAGCATGGTGTGATCGTCTATATAAACGGCGCCCTGGAGGAGGTCTATTCGGTTTCCAAGTCGTTTTTGATCGGAAAGACGGTCGATGAGATGGAAAAGGGCCGCATCTTTTTTCCGTCAGCGGCGAACGCGGTCTTTCGCTCTGGCAAAAAAGAGACGCTCATACAGGAGTCGGGCACCGGAAACAAGGTGTACGTGACCGCCACTCCTTTTTATGATGAAGCGGGCGAGCTTCAATATGTGGTGTGCTGCGCCAACGATATCACCGAGCTGCTGCAGCTGCGGGAGCACATTCAGGTGATTGAAAAGGAGATGGAGTCGGTCAAGGAGGAGCTGGACAAGCTGCGCAACAACAAGCAGCTGTCGGACGTACGCTGGAGCAGCCAGGCGATGCTCAAGGTCGAGAATACGATTCGCAAGGTCGCCGAAATCGACGTCTCCGTTCTGTTGACAGGCGAATCGGGCGTAGGCAAAACGACCTTTGCCCGTGAACTGCACCGGTTGAGCTCGCGAAACAAGAAACCGTTTGTGGAGATCAACTGCGGCAGCATCCCGGAAAGCTTGCTGGAGTCGGAGCTGTTTGGCTTTGAGCCGGGTGCATTCAGCGGGGCCAGCCTGAAGGGAAAGAAAGGGTTGGTCGAGCAGGCGGAGGGAGGAACGCTGTTTCTCGATGAAATTGGCGAGCTGCCGCTGAAGCTTCAGGTGAAGCTGCTGACGCTGATTCAGGAAAAAACGTTTTATCGTGTAGGCGGAACCGTACCGAAAAAGGTCGATTTCCGACTTGTGGCTGCCACCAATGTCGATTTGAACGAAAAGGTGGAGCGGGGGGAATTTCGCCGTGATCTGTATTTCCGCCTGATTGTTTTTCCGATCCAGATTCCGCCGCTGCGGGAGCGGACCGACGATATTCTCGGGCTGCTGCTTGTTTTTCTGGAGCGGTATTCCCGACTGTACAAAAAGAAAATCCAGTTTCACCAGCGGACGATCGACAAGCTGATTGAGTATAGCTGGCCGGGTAATGTGCGTGAGCTGGAGCACCTCGTGCAACGGCTCGTGTTAACCGTTGACAACGGCATGATTCAGGTGGATGATCTGCCCGAAGGCATCATCGGGAAAAAAGTCGACCCGCTTCTGGAACAAACGAATCACACATTACCGCAGGTGCTTCGCGAGGTGGAGCGAAGCATGCTCAAAAAAGCGTATACGGAATGCAAAAGCACGACGGAAATGGCGAAATATTTGGGCATCAGCCAGCCAAGTGTCGTGCGCAAGCTGAAGCAATACAAGCACTTATTTGAAAACAAATAATACCTATCAACAAGTGGATAAGCAAAAAAACGATAGAAATGGTGTTGTTGAGGGTAATGAGGTGTTTTCCTATCCATTAGTGAATAAGCAGCCTGTCGTTTCCCATCGTTTTTCCTCTTTTCACCGTTGGCATGCTTTGTGCCTGTATTGATACAAACAAGATCATTCCATTTCACGAATGGGAGACGGAGGAAAGGGGAACTGCCAGTGAATACGGCAATGATTCGTGTCCGCATCAGTGCACATGAAAGCCATTACGGCGGCAATCTGGTGGATGGAGCAAAAATGCTGCAGCTGTTTGGCGATCTTGCAACCGAGCTATTGATTCGTCTGGATGGCGACGAAGGATTGTTCGTGGCCTACGACAACGTCGAATTCGTCAATCCCGTCTATGCAGGCGATTATATCGAGGTGACCGGAGAAATTACGAGGGTGGGAAACACCTCGCGCAGCATGAGCTTTACCGCGCACAAAGTCATTCGCCCGCGTCCCGACCTCGGGGATTCCGCCGCCGAGTTTCTGGCAGAGCCACAGCTGGTGTGCCGGGCTTCCGGAACCTGCGTGGTGCCAAAAGCGAAGCAAAGACTGGCGAAGGGACCCGAAGGAGGAAATTGACGTGGAAAAATTAATCATCATCGCGGCATTGACCGGTGCCGAAACAAGCAGGGAGAAGCAGCCCAATCTTCCGGTGACACCGGACGAGATTGCCCAGGCCGCCTATGAATGCTACAAGGCGGGCGCTTCCATGGTGCATGTTCACGCACGTGATGAAGCGGGCGTGGCGACGCAGGACATCGAGGTGTATCGTAGCATTTTTGCCAAAATTCGTGAAAAATGCGACGTGATTATCCAGCCGTCTACAGGCGGCGCAACGTGGCACTCAATGGAGGAGCGGGCGCAGCCGATTTATTTGCAGCCGGAGATGGCGACGCTTACAACCGGGACCTGCAACTTCGGACGCGATATTTTTCAGAACGGCCCGGTCTATATCGAGAAGTATGCCGAGGAAATGAAGCGTCACAACGTGAAGCCGGAAATGGAGATTTTTGACCGTGGCATGATCGCCAATGCCCTCGATTTGGTGAAAAAAGGGCTGGCGAGCGAACCGCTTCATTTCGATTTCGTGATGGGTGTCCCGGGGGCGATTCCCGGGGAGCCGCGCGATCTGGTTTATTTGGTCGAGAGCATTCCGAAAAACGCGACCTGGAGCGTTGCCGGAATCGGCCGCCACCAGCTGCCGCTGGCCGTCATGGCCATTGCGATGGGCGGACACGTCCGGGTTGGCTTTGAGGACAATATTTACTATTCCAAAGGGGTGCTCGCGAGCAGCAATGCCCAGCTCGTCGAACGCATTGCCACGATCTCGAGAGCGTACGGGCGGGAGATTGCGACGCCGGATGAGGCGCGCCGGATTTTGGGATTGCGCGGACATGACTCGGACATCCAGGCGTAATCCGGTCATGCACCGATCGAACAAGGTGACAACGTCAAGTTTTCCAAACATCCATCCAAAGGGGGCTTTCTCATGAAAAAGAGTAAACGCTTGTCCATTTCCTTGCTGCTTGCATCGATGCTGCTTGCTTTTGTTGCCGGCTGTGGCAAGGAGGCTGCACCAAGCGGTTCCGATGCTGGCGGTCAGGGAGAAAAATTGAAAATTGCCGTAACCGAAGCAAGTCCGCCATTCAGCTTCGTGGACAAGGAAGGCAAGCTCGTCGGCTTTGACGTCGATTATGCCAATGAGGTTGGAAAGCGCCTGAACAGAGAGGTGGAAATCGTCAGCACCGCCTGGGAAGGGATCATTCCGGGATTGCTGGCGAAAAAATACGATTTGATTATCGGCAGTATGGCAATTACGGAAAAACGCAAGGAATCGGTTTCATTCAGCACGCCTTACTATGTGTCTGGGGCGGCGATCGTGATTCATCAGGACAATTCGGCGATCCAGGGGCCAGCTGATCTGAAAGGCAAAAACGTCGGGGTTACGCTCGGCACAACGTATGAGGAAGAAGCGAAAAAGCATGGGGCCAATGTGAAAACGTATAATTCCGAGGTTGACCAGCTGACTGATCTGGAAAACAAGCGGATCGATGCGATCATTACGGACAAGTTCATCGGCGCGTTCACGATCAATGAAACAAAGCGTCCGCTTCAATTGCTGGATGGACTGCTGTACGAGGAGCAAATCGGCGTCGCTGTGCGCAAGGAAGAGACGGCATTGCTGGAGCAGGTCAACAAGGCGATTGAAGGGATCAATAAAGATGGCACCTACGAGAAACTGGCGATGAAGCATTTCGGGACGAAATAGAAAAACCGATGACGACGTTTGGGGACGGGAGTGAACGGACTTGGATTTTCAACTAATCATCGATTCGATCCCCATTCTGCTGCAAGGGGCATGGATCACGGTATCGGTAACGGTTCTTTCCATGGCGTTGGGCCTGGTACTAGGGATGGTTGCAGCGCTCGGGAAGTTGTCCAACATGGCGGTTGTTCGCTGGCTGGCGACCCAATATATTGACATCATCCGCGGCACACCGCTTTTGGTGCAGCTGTTTCTGATTTACTACGGACTACCGCAGTTCGGCATCACGATTGAACCATTCCCTTCCGCCGTGCTGGGGCTTGGCATCAATACGGGCGCATACGTAGCCGAGGTGATCCGCAGCGGGATTCAGGCTGTAGACAAAGGGCAGCGGGAAGCAGCCTCTGCCCTCGGCTTGTCCCCTGCACAAACGATGCGGCTGATCATTTTGCCACAAGCATTCAAGATCATCATCCCGCCGCTGGGCAACCAGTTTATCATGCTGATCAAGGATTCCTCGCTCGTGTCCACGATTACGCTGGTGGAACTGACGCGGACGGCACAGCGGATCATCAGCACAACGTACAAGCCGATCGAGCTGTATATCGCGGCTGCGGCCATGTACTACATCATTTCCCTGCTGGCGACGAAGCTGTTGAACAAGCTGGAGCGCAAAGTGCGAGCAAGCGAGTAGCAAAAGGCAGAAAGGCAGGAAATCAGGATGGCGGGAAATCAGATCGTAGAAATCAAGGAATTGCGCAAAAGCTTTGGCGAGCATGAGGTGCTAAAAGGGGTCAGCCTGTCAGTCAAAAAAGGCGAGGTTGTCGTCATCATTGGCGGCAGCGGCTCGGGAAAAAGCACGCTGCTGCGCTGCATCAACCGGCTGGAGGAGTTCACGAGCGGCTCCATACTGTACAACCAGCAGGACATTTTGACCAATGAAACGGTGCGGCGCGAGGTCGGAATGGTATTCCAGCAGTTCAACCTGTTTGCCCACAAGACGGTGCTCGACAACATCACGCTGGCGCCGATCCATGTGCTGAAGCGACCTGTGGAAGAAGTGGTTGTCGAAGCGCGAGCATTGCTGGCAAAGGTGGGGCTTGCCGAAAAGGCGGATGTATTCCCCAACAAGCTGTCCGGCGGCCAGAAGCAGCGGGTGGCGATTGCCCGTGCGCTGGCGATGAAGCCGCAGGTGATGCTGTTCGACGAGCCGACCTCTGCGCTTGATCCCGAGCTGGTCGGCGAGGTGCTGCTCGTCATGAAGCAACTGGCCGAAGAGGGGATGACGATGCTGATCGTCACCCATGAGATGGGCTTTGCTCGCGAGGTCGCGGATCGCGTCGTGTTTGTCGACAACGGTGTGATTCTTGAGGAAGGGCCGCCAGCAGAGCTGTTTGCGAATCCGCAGACGGAGCGGTTGAAGCTGTTTTTGCGGCGGGTATCGGAGAACAAGGAATAAAGGAAACGGAAAAAGAGCAGCGATCATGAGAAGGTCTGAAGAAAGACTGTCTTGTGATCGCTGCTTTTTTTGTTGATTTTTCGGGGGGATGTACACTTTTGTATACTGTCAACTATACCGGAGAATAGTTCACATGGTGCAATACGCTGTGCTATCTTATGCATGCTGTCTTGGAAAAAATGATCGTTACAGCAGGCCACCCGAATGAACGACGAACAGTGGCTTGATTAGGAGAAAGGAGTAATGCATGATGTCACGATTATGGAAATCATTGCTGTCGTTGTTTGTATTGCTAACGGTATTGCCGTTTCAGCCAGCAGCTGCGGCGGTAACCGGGTTCAAACAGGTTGAGGCCGGAGCAAATTTCAGTCTCGCGCTGAAGGGGGATGGAACGGTTTGGACGTGGGGGACTATGTCTTCTTCTCAGAATTTTTCGCTGACACACGTGGACGGGCTGTCGAATATAACCGACATCGCAGCGGGATTTCAGCACGCCCTCGCTTTGCAGGCGGATGGAACGGTGTGGGCATGGGGGGAAAATAAATTTGGCGAGCTGGGAGACGGATCTGAGACGGCTCGCTCTTTACCGGTAAAGGTTGTTGGCCCTGGCGGTTCAGGTAGCTTGGAAAACGTAAAAGCATTAGCCGCAGGAAACAATTTTTCCCTGGTCTTGAAACAGGACGGTACCATTTGGGCTTGGGGCAACAATACTTGGGGGCAGTTGGGTGACGGAACGACTGACAAGAAAAGTACACCTGTTCAAGCTACTGGCCTTACTGAGATGACAGCAATCGCAGCGGGATATGAACATGCAGTAGCCCTGAAACAGGATGGGACCGTTTGGACCATGGGAAAAAATGATATGGGGCAACTGGGGGATGGTACTACTTTTGGCGGTGTTCCCATAAGACAGGTCAAAGACCCCGCTGATCCTTCCAAACCATTTACGGGTGTAAAGGCAATCGCCGCCGGAACTAACCATTCGATTGCATTGAAGAACGATGGCACTGTTTGGGTTTGGGGTGCCAATGATTTCGGCCAGCTTGGAGACGGAACGAATGGAGGCCAGGTACTGTTGCCAAAACAAGTGCTTGTGCCAGATGGTGTGGTGGATGTGCCATTGCAAGCAACCAAGCTGGTGGAGTCCTTCAATAATACGTTTGTCATCAAGAATGACAAGTCGCTATGGGGCTGGGGTTATAACTCCTACGGACAACTGGGGACAGGGACGGAAGGAGACCGATCGTCTCCCTCACAAGTTGTTGGACCAGGCGGAGCAGGTTTCCTGAATGGCGTCATCGATGTAAGCGGCGGAGATGAACACACCGTTGCCTTGAAAGAGGATGGATCGATCTGGACGTGGGGATCGAATGCGCAAAGTCAATTGGGA
>JBLNEJ010000056.1:0-2929 GCA_050262535.1 Clostridia bacterium | reverse complement strand
GCTTCTGCTTGAAAAAGCGATCGATGTATCGCTGGAAAAATTGAGAGAAATATCGTTTGAGCTGCACCCATTCATGATTGAAGACTTAGGGCTGGTAGAGACACTGGGTTCTTTTTTTCGGAGGATGGAGCAGGCAGCCAATTGCTCGATCCCTCTGACGGTCAAGGGGAAACCGGTGCAGCTTCCCTTGGAAAAGGAACATTTGATCTACAGGATCTGCCAAGAAATACTGAAATACCTTGCTGCCGAGCATAAGATTGATACAATCAGTACCGAGTTAACGTATGGAATGAAGGAATCAACGGAATTGACGTTTGGCGTCAAGTCATCGACGGCCATTTCCGCGCAACAAGTAGAAGAAGATGTAAAGCTGACAACCAAGCGAATTGCCATGATGAATGGGGAAGTCGACTTCGTCGACGGCGCGGGTGCCAACAAGGTAGAAATTCGGATACGCATTCCCTAAGGCCAGTAAACAAATGAGTGACCAAACAAATATAAATCGCAGTGGAGTGGGGTTTTCGTGAGATCGATAAAGACAAAGTGGCTGGTTACATTCAGCCTCTTACTCATAATACCAAGTATTTCGATATGTTTGATAGTATTTGGGATTGCCAAAAATGCACTTGATCATTTGGGCGAGGAAAATCTGCGTTCTCACGTTCAGGCGTCGATTTCGGTCATCGAATTGATGAATCAGCAGGTGCAACAAGGAAAACTAACGCTCGAGGAAGCGCAGGAACTGGCAAAGACAGAGATAATCGGGATGCGCAATCCGGATGGCACACGGCAAAAGACGAAGTCGTTCCAGATCGGACAATACGGTTATCTGATGATCATGGATGAGCAGGCGAATGTGCTGGGCCATCCTTCCCTTGAAGGAAAAAACATGTCGGGTACGAAGGATGAAAACGGGGTTTTCTTTACGCAGGAATTTATCAAGAAAGCGCAAGCAGGTGGCGGCGTCACCGACTATAGGTGGACCATGCCGGATGACAACCAGCGGGTAGAGGACAAACTGGCCTATTCGCAAAAGGACCCGAACTGGGGATGGGTTGTCAGCGCCACAACGTACAACTTTGAGTTTTCCAAGCAGGCTGATTACCTGCTCTCTATCAGTCTTGTTACGTTGTTGATTGCCGTGTTGGTTGGCGGCGGGATTATCTACTACTTGTCGAGCCGCATGACGAGGCCGATTCTCTTGTTGCAAGGACAGATGCGGAAGGTGGCTAACGGGGATCTTTCCACCCCGGACCTGCCGATTCGCTCCAAAGACGAAATTGGCCGGTTATATGAGGATTTTGTCCAAATGGTTGTGCACATCAAGGAGATTGTCCAAAAAATTTCATTTGCAGCCAACCAGGTCGCGTCAACTTCCGAAGAGTTGAGCGCAACTGCCTTGGAATCAGGCAAAGCGAGCAGCCAGGTTGCTTTGGCCATCCAGGACGTAGCAGAAGGGACCAGCCAATCCCTGTCAGGGACAAAACAGGCGAGAGCGGCGGTTTCTGAAATCAATCGAGGGCTTTCCTTTATCACCACCAACATGCAGGTGCTTTCGGAGGCTTCGATGGACACATCTACAGCTGCCAATGAGGGCTATTCGCTTCTGAATGTTTCGCAGAAGCAAATGCAGCAGGTAAAAGCAACGAGTGAAATGCTTGCTTTGACCATTGCGTCACTGGGGGAGAAATCACGGGAGATCGGTCAGGTGATTTCGCTCATAAGGGGAATTGCCAACCAGACCAATCTGCTCGCCTTGAACGCCAACATCGAGGCGGCACGTGCTGGAGAAGCAGGCAAAGGTTTTGCCGTTGTTGCGGCTGAAGTGCGCAAGCTTGCCGAGCAGTCCCAGGATGCTGCCAAGCAGGTCGACCATGTCATAACGGCGATTCAGGAGCAGGTGGACGCATCGGTTCACGCGATCCAGGAAGAGGAACAAGTCATCAAGGAAGGGATTGCTTCGGTGGAGGCGGCAAGCGGCTCTTTTTACCAAATTACCCACGATGTCAAGGACGTTACGGCTAAGATTCAGGAAATTAACGCTTCCATTCAGGAAATCACCGCGGAAAGCATGACACTGATTGATACGATTGGCAATGCCGAAGAAATCGCTCACGAGACGGCCGAAAACAGCAGTCATGTGGCTGCCTCCTCAGAGGAACAAACCGCAAGTGCGGAGGAAATTTCAGCGGTAGCGAACACACTCGCAAACATGTCAGAAGAGCTCCAAGGAATTGTCAGCAGGTTTGCCTTGTAACATTACTGTTCTGTGAAAGGATAGGTTCGATGGAAAAACATAGGCTAGCTTACAAAGCGAAAGCTGCGACCGGGGTGCTGTCAATCGAGGCAGGTGGCAGCGGAATGTTTGATGAATTGACAGGATTGCCCTCCTTCCGCTGCTTCCGTGAACAGCTGGAGGCGAGGCTGCACCGTCATCCTTGCGGCCAGGTTGCCGTTCTGGTACTCGATATCGACCGTTTTAAAGCATTCAATACCTCACTTGGCCACAAGGCAGGCGACATGCTCTTGCAACAGGTGACCTCCCGGCTCCGATCGAATCTATCCCTGGCTTCATTTTTGGCACGGATGGGCAGCGACAAGTTTCTGCTGTTCCACCCGTTCACAACCGAGCGGGAAATCCATGATCTGATCAGGCAAATCGATGGAGCTTTTCGTCAGCAGCTGATGATTGACCGTTTGGAATGGAAAGCGACGCTGCGCATCGGGGTTTCCCTTTATCCACAGGATGGTGCTGACAGCAGTACGCTGATCAAACGTGCGGAGGTCGCTCTCCAGCAGGCCAAGTTCCGGACAACGATCAGCCAGTTTTATCAGACGGAGATGAATCGCAATGAGCTGGATCGGTTCTTGCTTGAAAACGATTTGCACAAGGCGCTCGAAAATGATGAGCTTCATCTCGTCTTTCAGC
>JBLNEJ010000055.1:0-3510 GCA_050262535.1 Clostridia bacterium | reverse complement strand
CGATGTAAAGGAAATCGTTTTTGTATTCTATCGTCTCGCCAGGCAACGCAATGACCCTTTTCACGTATTGTTGATCGTTCTCTGCTTGGAAAAGAATAATATCTCCCCGCTCGATCGGGTGAGAGGCATAGTAGGTAACATCGACAAGAAATCGATCATTGCTTTTCAATGCAGGAGCCATACCATCGCCTTCCGCAATATAGGCACGGATAGGCTGGTGAGGCTGACCTGATCCCACACCTGCTACAAACAGAGACAGCAGGAGGAAGAACGTTTTCATTCACATCACCCTGTTCGTTTTTTCTGAGTTTACCCAATTGTGATCCAAATGAAAAGCCTGTCATTTTCGTTGATCAATATACTGGTAAAATAGTATAAGATAATTTAAAATTATTTGTATTTAATGAAAAAGGAGAATGACGGATGACGATGGGAAAATACGCAGACAGCTTGCGTGGCAAACGTGTGGTCGTAACAGGAGGAGCAAGCGGCATCGGATTGGCAACGGCATTGCGCTTTGCGGCAGAGGAGTCGGAAGTAACCATTCTCGATAATCGTTTGGAGCGGATCGATGCGGTTTTGCAGGAACATCCGCAGATCAAGCATGGCGTCTGTGTGGATGTAAGCAGCGCGGAGGATGTGGAAGCGGGATTTCGCCAAATTGATCAGCTGATGGGTGGCATCGACGTGCTGATCGCCAATGCAGGGATCAGCGTGCGCGCCAATTTCGTCGATATTACACCGGAGCAATGGCGCAAGGTAATCGGCGTGAACCTGGACGGAATTTTCTACACGTCCCAGCAGGCGGCAAAGCGGATGCTGGCCCAAGGGAGCGGCGTTATCCTGATGACGGCTTCCACCAACGGGGTCGTCGGTCATCCATACTACGCCGACTACAACGCATCCAAAGCGGGTGTCAATCTGCTGGCGCGCACGATGGCGTTGGAGCTGGCACCGACGATCCGCGTCAACACGATTTGTCCCGGATATGTATTGACACCGATGCAATTGGCCGAGTATACGCCGGAAATGCTCGATGCAGTCAATGAGAAGATTCCGCTGAAGCGTCACGCTCTCCCGGAGGAAGTAGCTGCGTTGTATGCGTTCCTTGCTTCCGATGAAGCGAAATACATCACCGGTCAACAAATTCCGATCGACGGCGGCGAGCTGGCGTGACGCGGATAAGAAAAGAAGAAGCTATCCTTTCATTTGGAAGGGATTGCTTCTTTTTTTGCCCATGTACGTATGGGGTACCGTCTCAGATCAAAAATACGTAATGCACCGAACCTGGAAATACGTATAACAACCGATTATGGAACCATGTATAAGTGCTTTATAATTGGTTCACAAGTTGAAGTCATTACGAATTAACAAGGAGAGATTGTCATGAAAAAAGTGATACCTTTTGCACTGGCCACACTTTTGTTGACGAATGGTACCGCGCTCGCCCACGGCACTTATGGCACGACCGACTCACAAGCAACGACGAACTCGCAAGAAGTATCTGCAGAATCCCATGCCAAGGCCAAAACGTTAACAGTGCTGGTCAATGGCGTTAAGGTAGCATCTCCGGCTAATCACATAGCGGCAGACAAAAAAGTGTACGCATCCGTACCAGCCTTTGCAGACCTGTTCAAGAAGCCGTATACGGTAAGCAAAGACAAACAAAGCGTCTCCTTCAACGGAAAAAAGATTGCCGATGTGAAGCTGGTCAATGGCGAGCCCACTGCTTGGATTGAAGATCTCGCGAGCGCCGTCGGTGCACAAAAAGTAAGTTGGGATGGGAAGAAAAAAGAACTGTACGTGCTTGCCCTGCCTGAGGGGACGATTCAATTAGATCCAACACCGGTACCGAAAATGGGTGAACATTGGGCGAATGCGCAAGCAGGTGAATTGCCAACTGGTCCGATCTATGGTGTGTACAACGGCAAGCTCGTTTTTCTGGAGTACATGATTGCCCAGGAGGATTTTGCGAATGGCGTGAATCACGTGAATTTGAATGGGATGAAAGGTGTGCCAATGCCTGCAGTTGTCCAGGTAGATGTCGAATACCAATCACATGGGCACCCTGGCTTTGAGGTCCCGCACTTTGATATTCACAATTATTTCATCACGGATGAAGAACAGCAGGCAATTGAGTAGTCATCCTCAATCAAATAAAAAGGAGAATGTGAACAAATGAATCGTTTGAAAAAGTGGGCTTTATCCTTAGCGGTAGCAGCAACGGTACTGCCTTCTTCTATTGCGGGGGCCGCTACCATTGAGGACATCGAATCACCGCATATAAGAGCTGGTTCCGATCATAGCATCGCCCGCAAATGGGATGGAACGGTCTGGACGTGGGGAAGCAATGTGGAAGGGCAGTTGGGTAACGGTACGACAACCAGCAGTAACAGTCCTGTAAAAGTGGAGGGTCTCTCCAACATTCTGAAAGTGGCCGCAGGATCAAAACATTCGATGGCACTGAAAGATGACGGATCCGTTTGGGCATGGGGGGCGAATCAATATGGACAATTGGGAGATGGCTCCACAACGAATCGTACTGAGCCTACAAAAGTAAAAAAACTGGATGATGTCGTAGGGATTGAGGGAGGCTTCTTTCACAATATCGCCGTAACGAAGGATGGAGATGTCTATACGTGGGGCCGAAATCATTACTGGCAGCTGGGAGCGAATGAAGCTGACTATGTCTCAACCCCATTTCTTGTGCCTGGTATTGATAAAGCAGCCGAGGTTGGTGCGGGTCTTGATTATTCGGTTGCCCTGAAAAAGAACGGAACCGTCTGGACCTGGGGGTATAACGGAGATGGCCAATTAGGCGATGGAACCTGGCGCACAAGCAAGGGGGTTCCGGTTCAAGTTGTAGATGTGGATGACGTAACTGCGATTGCAGCAGGTGATCGACACATTGTTGCGCTTACTGATAATGGTACCGTGTGGGCATGGGGAAGAAATGCAGATGGTCAATTGGGAGACGGATCAGCGAATGCTTCGAACAAGCCGATCAAAGTCCCGGGTATGTCTGACGTTGTCGCAATTGGTGCAGGAACTGATTATAGTCTGGCAGTCAAAAAGGATGGTACTGTCTGGGGCTGGGGTTCCAACTATCGCGGTCAGCTAGGAGACGCAAATCCCAATGCCAAAAGAAGTCCAGTCCAGATCGGCAGCTTGGATGGATCCGGCTCCAAAGCAGACGTCGTTGCCATTACTGGCGGGGAGTTTCATACTCTGGTGATCAAAGATGACGGCAGTGCATGGTCACTGGGGAAAAATCAATATGGTCAACTCGGAGATGGTACAACAACAGACACGTATCAAGCAGTAAAAGTGAAACGAATCTTCGGAAATAATGCGCACTTGAAGTCTCTTCAGCTGTCTGCCGGTACTCTGAAGCCGGGGTTCAATCGAAAAGGTACGAATTATACGGCGACTGTAGATCACACTGTCGAGACGATTAGAGTGACACCAACAGCGTATGAACCGACAGCTTCGATTATCATGACCGTAAAC
>JBLNEJ010000054.1:0-3953 GCA_050262535.1 Clostridia bacterium | reverse complement strand
CGTCCGCTCCGGCTCATGGTTGAAACGGTTGCCCTGATCATATGGACTGATGTGCATGTTGTGCAGCATCACCTGTCCGTTTTCCACACGGGCAAAACTATCCTTCAGCTGTACCTTTCCGGCACGCAACGATTTGATCTCCGTGCCCGTCAAGGCGATGCCTGCCTCATAAACATCCTCAATATGATAATCGTGGCGGGCCTTGCGGTTTTGCGCCAAAGATTTGGTGCCTTTCTTGGACATGGTGATCACCTCAGTTGACCAGATTGGTAAATGTTAGTTTAGCACAAACGAGCCCACCCGACAATAGTGCAGTCCCAACTGGAAATAAGACACAGCAGGCATCAGCCACCGAAAAAAACAGACACGGGAAAGGAGGATACCCCCTTTCCCTCTTCTTTACTTCCGTTTGCGCTTGGCGGATTTGGCAACGCCCGACTTGCGCTTTTTCTTGGCGTTGACCAGATCCTCCCAGAAGCCTTTTTGCGGCTTGGCGGTCTCGCCCTCGCGCGTACCGGTGTCATCCTTATGCAACGGGACGATGCTTGCGGCGCTTTGCTTCCGTTTATCCTTGTCGCCGCGTTTTTCCGTGCTCTTTTTGTCAGAGCCACGCTTCTCCGCACTGCGCTTCCGCTTGGCTGCAGCTGGTTCGGCGGCTTCCTTGCGACGGCCTTTTTCACGTTTGCCGTTGCGGCCTTTGCCACCTTTTCCTTCGATTACCTTGGCGCCGCGGCCTCTGCCGCCTTCATTGCGGAACGTGTTCGCTTTTTTCATGCCGACGATTTCGAAATCGATGGTACGCTCGTCGACGTTGACGGCGGCTACGCGCACCGCAACGACATCGCCGATCCGGTATTGCTTGCCGGTACGCTCCCCGATCATGGCATAGGCGCGCTCATGGTAGTGATAATAGTCGTCGGTCAAAAAGCTGACGTGCACCAGGCCCTCAATCGTATTGGGCAGCTCCACGAACAAGCCGAACGAGGTTACACCGGAGATGACGCCTTCGAACTCCTCGCCGATCCGCTCCAGCATGAATTCAGCCTTTTTTAGGTCATCGGTTTCGCGCTCGGCATCTACCGCGACGCGTTCACGTTGAGAAGAATGCTCGGCAATTTCCGGCAGACGCTCGGCCCAGAAGGCTTCCCGCTGCGGGTTCATAGCTCCATGCTCCACCCATTCGCGGATCAGCCGATGCACGATAAGGTCGGGGTAGCGGCGAATCGGCGATGTAAAGTGCGTATAGAAATCGGTTGCCAAGCCGAAGTGTCCCAGGCTTTCCGAATCATAACGCGCCTGCTTCATCGAACGCAGCAGAACGGTGCTGATAATGACTTCCTCCGGCGTTCCCTTCACTTCCTCCAGAAGCTGCTGCAGCGCACGCGGGTGGACGGTGTTTCCTTTGCCGCGCACCGCGTAACCGAAGTTAGTAATGAACTCCATGAAAGCAAACAGCTTTTCTTCCTTCGGGTCTTCGTGGACGCGGTAAATGAACGGCTTTTTCATCCAATGGAAATGTTCGGCAACCGTTTCGTTGGCAGCCAGCATAAATTCCTCGATAATCTGCTCCGCAATGGAACGCTCGCGGAAGCCGATGTCGGTTGGCGTGCCTTCTTCGTTGACGTAAATTTTGGCTTCACGGAAATCAAAGTCGATCGCACCGCGGCTCATCCGCTTTTTCCGCAGTTTGCGGCACAGCTCTTCCATCTGCTCGAACATCGGAACGAGCTCGGCGTATTTTTCCCGCAGCGCTTCATCCTTGTCAACGAGAATGCTGCGCACATCCGAATAGGTCATGCGTTCATTCGTCCGGATCACGCTGAGGAAAATGTCGTAACGCACTGTATTGCCCTGGCTATCCAGCTCCATGTCGCAGGAGACGGTCAGGCGATCGACCTTCGGATTCAAGCTGCAGATCCCGTTCGAGAGACGATGCGGCAGCATCGGAATGACGCGGTCGACCAAATAGACGCTCGTTCCACGGCGGAATGCTTCGTGGTCAAGTGCCGAATTTTCCTTCACATAATAACTGACGTCGGCAATGTGTACGCCGAGCAAATAGTTGCCATTCGGCAATTTTTCCAGTGACACGGCATCGTCCAAATCCTTGGCGTCAGCCCCGTCAATCGTAACCATCATGCGATCACGCAGGTCACGTCGGCCTTTCAGCTCTTCCTCGTTGATTTCAGAAGGTGCTGCTTCCGCTTCCTCCAGCACATCGTTGGGGAAAACCTCAGCAAGGCCGAATTTGCGGATAATCGAAAGGATATCGACGCCCGGATCATTCTTGTGACCGAGAATCTCAATAATTTCCCCTTCCGGATTGGCCCGTCCTTCGGGGTAGCGGACAATTTTGACGACAACCTTGTGTCCGTCAGCCGCGCCTTTATAAGCCGCCTTGGGGATAAAAATATCCTTGCCAATCCGCTTGTCGTCGGGGATTACAAAGCCGTAATGCTCTTCATCGGAAAACGTACCGACGATTTCGGTAGCCCCCCGCTCCACGATACGGATAATTCGTCCTTCCAGCCGGGCACCAGAGCTTTCGCGCTCGACACGTGCCAGTACGATGTCATTGTGCATCGCACCGTGCATGTCATTGGCATGCACATAAATATCCGGCTCCCCCGGTGTCTCGGGAATGACGAAGCCAAATCCTTTCGGGTGATTTTGCAGCCGGCCGCGCACCAGATTCATTTTTTCCGGGACACCGTAACGATTGGCACGGGTCCGAATGATTTCGCCGCGATCCTCCAGCTGATTCAACGTTTTGACCAATTCCTTAAAGTCATCCGCATCCGTGATCTGAAACGCATGCTCCAGCTCCGTTACGGTCATGGGATGGTACGCCTGTTCTCGCATAAACGCCAGAATGTCGATTTCTTTCATCAAGTCTCTCCTCTATTCATCAAAACTTCTCCTTACTTGATAGTATGGGCAAATAGGTCTGTGTGCAATCCACCTAACGAAAAAGACAGCAAGGAATCCCCGCTGTCTTCATGAATCGCATTTGCTCTTTTTTTATGATGCACGCAAGAAATAACCAAGCAGAATGGTGGACACCATAAACAAAACGGCAAAAACAACTGTCAGTTTGCCGAGCACTGCATCTATTCCGCGCGCTTTTTGTTTCCCCATCAATTGCTCGGCTCCGCCACCGATCGCGCCAGCCAAGCCTGCGCTTTTTCCGGATTGCAAAAGAACAACAGCAATTAAGCCAAGAGCGCCAATAACAAGCAGGATTTTCGCAACCAAAGCCATCAACTGTTCACCTCAGACTTATTATACGAACACATATCCATATAAATGTACCATAATCAGTCTGATTCTACAAGATGGTGCTTGTCAATGTGTGTAATTGTGTACTTTCTTTGTCTGTTTGTTACTCGCCTTGCAACTGTCAACTTTTTGCCGTAAAATTGCAGTTATGTACCCTTATATTTGACTAGGAGGTCTTTGTTTCATGGCTGGTTCTAACTTCAAGAAGGATATGAATCAAAATGACGTAGTCGACTCCGCGAAGGCCTTTTTTACTTCGTTTGGTATCTTGTTTCTCGTGTTCGTAATCGCTCTAGTTGGTTCTATTTATTTCCCTCCGAAACACGAAGAAGCTGGAGGCGGAGCAACTGCACCTGCAGCGGTTGATCCAGAGGCTACCTTCAAGGCAAACTGTGCATCCTGCCATGGTCAAAATCTGGAAGGCATTGCCGGTCCAAACCTGACCAAAGTCGGAAGCAAACTTGATGCAAAAGGTATTTCCGATATCATTAAAAATGGTAGAGGTGGCATGCCACCTGGAATGTTGAAAAAAGCAGACGAAATCAAAGCGGTTGCCGAGTGGTTGGCTGCGAAAAAATAAGCCGGCTTGATCGGACAAGTCCCTGAAGCATTGTTCATGCTTCGGGGCTTTTTCTTTTTCGGCGGCTCGGTTGGTCGGGCTGTAGTGGAGGAGG
>JBLNEJ010000053.1:0-6777 GCA_050262535.1 Clostridia bacterium | reverse complement strand
GACTATCATGCGAAAAGGTCAAACAGGTCGGAAAAATCTGAATGGTATCAATTATACTGTGAAAAAAGATACCTGTAATTAAAAATTTTTGTTTGGAATGTTGCCCTATCGGTTGCTCGCAGCTGGGTTAATAGCTGATCAACGCCGCCATCAGCAATCCCGCCGCGATGCTCAGGCGAGAAGCAAAGATCCCGACCGCGATGTTGCCTTTCGGGATTTCCGATACGACCCGAAACGGAGTCAAAAGCTCAAACAGATAGAAGACCACAACCTGAAATACGATTCCGATTACACCCCAGATGATCAAATCTACAAAACCAACTGCATTGTAGACCGCCGAGGCAAGCACGATGGCAAGCCCCATGATCTTGCCGCCAAGATCGTGAGCCGCTGCCTTGGCGGCTGCTGTCTTGACCGGGTCCGTCGTATCTGCACCACCCCTGATCAGCGCGAATTCCTTATACGGCGTCGTCAGCACAAAGACAAGCAGACCAAGCGCCAGTAACGGCAGCGTTACCCCTAAATAGGCCAAAAAATTGAGGATGTACCCCCATTGTGATGCCATTCTATCCACCCCTTTTATTCATTTACTCCCTCACCCCGACCGGCAAGTAGTAGGACATATTGTTCGTGATCCGTCCGCCAACGCGCGCAACGATTGCAGATGGGCTTCCTCCTGCAAAAAACGATCCCCACAGCAATCGACCGCAAAATGGCCCGCGCAAGGTTTCCACTTCAATCCGCGGCAAGTCAACAAGCTGTTGATAAATCATCGGCTGCTCCCAATACTCATCCTCACCATCTTGTTCGATCAGCTCACCGTCTCGCCCGAAAAGCGAAACTCCTCCCCCTTCCCGTCCGAAGATCGGCTTCGACACATACGGGAATCTGCCCTTGCATTCGTTCGTAAAATACGTTGGCAGCATATAGGTTGCAATCTGTTCCTGTTCAATCCGGTCAAAAAACTGACCGCTTTCGTGCAGTCCCCAAATCAACGCCTGAAGAGCCTTGGTCTGGGCAAGAAAAGCGGATGGCGGGTTGATAATCGCCAGTTTTTGTCTTGCAATCAAATCAAGCACATGCTTGCCAGTCGGAAAGCCATCCTCATCTTTCTCGTCGACGAGCTTTTCAAGCGCATGCAATCGGTACAGCACATCAACAGGATGGAGCTCACCGTCGACTTGGGCATGCATCCCTTCCTCTGTTACCCGCAGATCGGCAAGCGGCACATAGGAACCGTCCAGCCCCGATTGAACCAGCAAATAGCGCGTCGTCCCTGCATCCTCCACATGCCAGTCGAGTGAGCTGAACCACACGTGCCGAGTGCTCATTCCAAGCTCGCGATAGCGACCGACGATGCGTCGGAATGCTGCGGCAAGCTGAGGTTCAAGCCCTGCATTGGGATTGGCCACACCGTAGGCCTCACATACTTGGTGATTCACATGAAACGCTTCAACAATCCCCGTCGGGGTATCGCTGTTGCATTCAAGCATTTTCAGCCCCGACTCGGTTTGGGCAAAATCAAATCGGCCAATCACGGTCGGGCAATCCTCCATGACTGCCAACCGGACCGCTTTTACCGCTTGTTTGGGTATTCCCAGCTCAAGCAGCAAGCGTCGATCTGCCTTTTGGATCACGGGCACCACCCTGGCGTAAATCTGAGCGAGTGCCTGCGTTGCCTCAGACAGCTGTTGACGCAAAGAGTCATCGATCAGATGGATTCCCGCCAGCGCGTATTCTTCGTCGTACATTTCATCCCAGGTGAACACGCCTTGTTCGCGAATGGGTTGGTAAATCTGTTCACGTCGTTTTGCATAGGTACGCATCATCATGCTCCTACCCTGAGCTTGAGACGCCCGAGCTGCCAAGTCCGCCCTTTGATCCTTTGCTGATCGCAGAGCTTTTCGATTTTTTGGAGCTGCTGCTGTAAACATGTGAACCGCCGGAGGAATCATCATCACAGTATCCATCTTCATTGTAGTCGTCGCAATCGACTTCCTCGTAAGAGCTGCACCCCGTTGTCGTCGATACAAGCGACGCCGCGAGAAACAGTCCGATCAAAGCCGATGTTTTTCCATTGGCTGGAGTCATCAAGTGAAACCTCCTATTCTGAAGCGATGGCGTAATAAACATACACCTTGCGATCCTCGTCAATTTCTGTAGAGGTCTTTTCCCATTCACGTCCGTCTACGGTCAAATAATCGCTTTGCAAATGTAGCAGGGCATCATCATCGTCATGAAAGCGAAACGTCGTTATGACCGGATAGTGGGAGGCATCCTCCTGATACTGTCTCAATTCAATGGTGATATCGCCATGTGAACCGATTGGTTGCGGTTGCCCGATGTACGCCTGCTCATCCACAGAGAGCTTCACGTAAATGACATAGGTCGAATGTTCAATGGCGCATGACGTTTTCTCGTACACCTTGCCATCTTTGACGAAATAGTCGCAGGCAAAGCGAAGGGACACCTCATCCTTGTCAATCAACGGGTAAAAGTACAAAACCGGAAAACGGCTTTGCTCATCAAGCAATCGATACTCCAACCTGGCCATCACATCTCCCCCTTTCGCTTTACCTATCCATTATATAATGAATAACGCATGAAAGATCAGAAAATGCAAAAGAAGCTCTCCGTTTTCAAACAGTGAGCTTCTTTGTTCACATGACGTCTAGTGAACAGCCTTGATTGCTTCTTGTACTTTGTCTATCGTCATTCGCTCAATGAACCGGGAGAACGGTTCTTTCTTTTTTCCATGCTGCGAAAAGAAGCCGATCAATCGTTGGACGACCGGAATCAGCTCATTTGCTGCAACACCAGCTTGCAGCAGAACCCCGATCTTGGCCTTCAGCGATTTCGGTTCGCCACCGACATAAATGTCAAAGCGATCTTTCATTTTCACAACACCGATATCCTTGACCAAAGGCTCGCTTGTGCCAAGCGCACAGCCGGCATACCCGATTTTTAGCGGGCTGGGAACCGCTTGCCCGGCGATCGCTTCATCCAGCGCCTTTGCAATCGCAAGCCCGGCTTCCTCGGCCCCGCGGCAAAAGTTGCAAGCGATTAGACTTTTTGTGTAAAACCCCGCAGGATGGATTTGCAATCCGGTCTGTGCCAGCCGCTGCTTTACGTCCTCCGCCCTTTCATCCTCCAGCTCCACATACAGCTGCTTGAAGCTCGTCATCTCAATCCGTGCATTCTCTCCGACGATTGAACCAAGAATGGACAGCTGCTCCGGTGTAAACAGATTGCCACCGACATCGAAACCCGGCGAGATGGCAAATTTCGTTTTTCCCATCTTTCATCCTCTCCCTTGAAAAATGTTATTCCTCACATATAGAATACCCCCCTATACTATGTAACGTCAATGGGCGTTGATGGTGCTACGTATGGATACGCCCCCCTCAAACGTAATGCAGTTTTACTTAAAGCCCGATTTTTTGGCTTGCTTCCTCGGCTGTAAGCTCATTGGACCCGATCCTTTTACTCACACAGGCTCCATTTAATATGCAAATTTTCACTATTTTTTATTTAGTTTCCTTTTTTTTGTGTAACATAGTTGAGTTCCGATAATAAGCATTATGTAACCCCTCCAATTTAGGATGGGGTTGTTTTTTTGCTAAGTAGCTACAAAACCACATAAACCCTCCACTCTTAAGAGTGATTATCAATATTATACAATATATTACAATTATGTTGAAATAGAATTAAAATTGTAATATATTGGTTATATAGTTAATATTTCCCGCTAAAAGGAGCTGTTATAATGTCAAAAAAAGTTACGTCTTTAGCTCTTATTGCTGCTATCTCTGTGTCAACCATTCCTCTCTCCTCGTTTGCCGCTGGAAATTTAACTCCCTCAAATGCGAACGTAGCTCAGGCAAGCGAAACGATCATTCAAAATCAATTTGAAAATTTAAATCTTCCAGTTGAAACATCCCAAAAAATCGCAAAAATGATGGAGTCAAAAGAAGCAAAGTTACTTTTTGATGGATTAGATAATTACCAAGAATATTATACCGTTGACGATAACGGCTACTCTTTTACTAAAGGCGCAGAAGAAAATATCCCTGAAGAGATTTATATTTTGCTAGAGGATACATTTAAACAAGCCAATGAATTTATAGAAAAGAAAAAGAATAGGGAAAAAATCAACAATCCACAGAAATTAAAGTCTTCCGGTGCTGTTGTCTTTGCACCAGATCCTGGAACAGGCGGAACGACCATTACAGGAAAAGATACGAAAACATATTACTATCAAGGTCCTAACTGGAGCGTCGGGGATTGGCTTTACGTGAGTGATAGCGATACAAGAGACATTGTTGAAGTTTTGATCTATACATCTGCAATAACAACTGTAACTGCAATAGTCTTAGGATTGTTCAGAGCGGCACTTCCATCCGCATCTTCTTATATTTGCGCACTTATTGCGGGTACTGCTGCGGGTGTTATAAGTAATCGAAATCTAGGTAAAGGTGTTATATTCAGAGTGTATAGTGGTGGATCAGCAATTTACTCGAGGTAATTGGAATGGCTGATAATATGTTATATCTCTTTTTTGGTTTAATGCTTGTGACGTCCCTGTATGACATTTTTAAACACAAATGGATTTTTCGCCCGATTAATGGTGGGGCTATGAGTATCTTAATATATCTCATTAGCCCTAACCAATGGTGGGTAAGCCTACTCTTATTAGGTTTCTTCTATGTTTTTGAATACTGGAGACAGCATCGAAAATGATTTATCTTTTCAATGATAGCCAAATTTTTTCCGGCAGCCAACAAAACACGGATTTTGTATGTCCTTAGAAATATCCACAACACGACATTAGTGGTCGGGACCTGTTCAAAAATATGCTTTAATTGCCCCATAACTGATGGGTCCCGATAATCACATTATGTAAAGCAGCGCCCGAAATCCCAAATCCGGGCGTTTTTCGCTGTTTTCAGCGATTAGCGCCTAACCAACTGCCGCTGTTTGTCCATCACTCGCGGAAAACGACTATCCACATTCTCCGATCGAAGTCCAAAAACTGACAGAAGTATTGCTCGTAAAAGAGCTGAAGGAACTGCCAGAACGCGCAACGGACAACTGGCGAGTCCCGATTCCGCTGCCATAATGCACGGTCGAGACTTGGAAATTTTCTGAGCGAAAACAAAAAAACAAGCTGGCGTCGGCATATTCGACACCAGCTTGTTTATGGTTTTCCCGCTTATTTCATCAGCTTGTTCATCGTCGTCATCAGCTCATCAATGACCTCGTGATCGCCTTCCTTGATCCGCTCGACGATACAGCTGCGCATATGCCCTTCAAGCAACAACTTGCTCACCCCGTTCAGTGCTGCCTGAATGGAGGCAATCTGGTTCAGAATATCGTCGCAATATGTATCTTTTTCAATCATGCCCTTCACGCCGCGAATCTGGCCTTCGATTCGGTTTAAACGGCTAGTTAGGTTGCTTTTGACTTTATCTGAATGGTGGCTTTTGCGTTCGGTATGGCAGGAATCTTGTTCTGCACTGTGTTCATTCGATTGATTGCTCATCCTCGTTCCCTCCCTCTCGCCTATTATAAGATAGCCACCCTATCCTATGCAAAATGATCGCAAAAACGAAAAAAATGCCCGTACAGTATCCACGGGCATTTTCTATTGGTGCCATAGTTGCTATCCTTTCGATTGGCGCAGACCGATCAAGGCGATTAGGGCACCCACGATTGCAATTACCCCCGCCCAAATAAACGCAGCCTGAAATCCGCTGTTCAAGGAGACGATATGCGGCGCTCCCAGGCTAAGCTGTCCTTTCGTCCAAGCAGAGGATACCGCGACCATCGCTGCAAGCCCCAAGGCAGACCCAATCTGGTAACTCGTGTTCACGATTCCTGAAGCAAGCCCCGTCTCTTCCGGCTTTGCTCCCGACATGGAAGCAATTGTTGCAGGAATATAAGAAAGTGCCATCCCTACTGCAGCAAGGAGGGAAGCCGGGAGCACATCACGCAGAAAAGAGCCGTCGGTTGGGACGAGAGCGAACCAAAACAGCGCTGCCCCTAATGCTAGCATGCCAACAACAAGATTGGGCTTGAAGCCGAACTTGCCGATCAGCTTACCAGCAAACCCAACCATTAGCACCATGATGGCCAATGTCATTGGTAATAAAGCGAGACCTCCTGCCAATGCCGAAAATTGCAAGACTTGCTGTAAGTACAGATTCAAAAAGTACCAGAGCGGTATCCAGGCTCCCGCCAGCAGTGCCGTCACCACATTGCCCACAAACAGGTTGGGGGCAGAAAAGATGCGTAGGGGAACCAAAGGTTCCTTTCGCACTTTTTGGATGATCAAAAAGAGAACAAGCAGGACGAGTGCACCTATCAACAAACCAATCGTTTGCATACTCCCCCAGCCTATATGCTCAGCCTGTACGATCGCGTATACGGCCAGCATGATCGAACCGGTTACCGACAATGCGCCCAGAATATCTACACCACCGCTTCGCTTTTCACTTTTGCGAATGAGCATGGGGCTGTAGCAAAGAACAATCAGTCCCAACGGCACATAAATGAAGAAAATCCATGGCCAATCCAGCCATTGGGTAATCACTCCCCCCAAAAACACACCCGCTGATCCGCCTGCCGCTGCCGATGCTCCCCAAAATCCGAGAGCTTTGTTCAACTCTTTCTCGTCATGCACAAACAACGTCATCACAATCGTCAAAGCGGATGGTTTGATCAGTGCTGCACCGAATCCTTGCAGTGCACGGCTAATATTCATAACGTCATCCGTCC
>JBLNEJ010000052.1:0-2916 GCA_050262535.1 Clostridia bacterium | reverse complement strand
GGACAGCTTGTCATTCATACGAGTGCAGGCATGCTTTCTGTGTACACAAGTTCGCATTTGGGGGGAACCAGCTTCCTGTACGGACTGCTGGAAAGCGCTGCTTCGATTGGTGCCATAGCAGCGGGGTTTAGCGCTACACGATTTTTGGGTCTTGCAAGGCAGCACATCGCCACCGGATCGATCTTCGTTGCCGCAGCCGGTTTGCTTCTCTTGGCAGTCAGTCGGCATGGAGCTGCCGCTTTCCTTGCGATCCTTCTGATCGGGGCAGGCACAACCTGGCTGCGTGTGCTCATGCAATCCGTTCAGCAAGTCGCTACCGATCCTGCCTATTATGGCCGGATGGCTGCTTACCGCCAGATGGTGAATCAAAGCTCCGTTGCGATCGGCGGGCCGATTCTTGGATTGATCGCCGAACGCTTTGGTGCACATATGTCCTACGCCGCCTTGCTCATTCCCGTCGGAATCACGCTGCTGATATCGATCGGCTTCGCTCGGGATGGTCGTTTCCTTGCACTGATCCACTCCATTCTTCCCCAACAAAAAAACCGTCAAGCGTAAGACCGGATTCTCTCAAGGTCTCGCTTGATCGGTTTTTCCAAAAGTATAGGCCGTACCCGTTCGTTGTGTCGATGATTGCTTAAGAGCGTCCAATTCAGCTATCCGTTTTATCACTACCTGCTGGCGCTGTTCCGCTTTTTTTGCGTGATCACGCGGGGAATAGTATTCCGGAGCCTTCAGCATTCCTGCTAGCATCGCCGCTTCCTTTTCGGAGATGGTCGGTACTGATTTACCATCCATCCTGGTCGTTTTGCCAAAGTAATACCGCGCTGCGGACTCCATGCCGTACGTCCCATGCCCGAAGTAGACTTGGTTTACATACAGCTCCATAAGCTGTTCTTTCGTGTATACCGTCTCCAAATAAAGGGCGATGGCTATTTCTTTCATTTTGCGCGTGTACGTTTTGTCCTGGGTCAAAAACAGGTTGCGTGCAAGCTGCATCGTGATGGTACTGCCCCCCTGCGCTTTCTCCCCTTTTATCACATTCACATAGACAGCTCGAGCCATCCCCCGTGGGTCAACGCCAATGTGTCGATGAAAGCGGTGATCCTCGATCGCGATGATTGCATTTGTTATATAGGCAGGCATATCTTGATAGCGAATGGCGACCCGATCCGGCAAGCCGTTTTGGTTCTGGATAAATCCGCTTTGGATCGAGTGTGTCAGCTTGTCAAGACTGACCCGATCGGTCAAAAAGTAACCTGTGCCCACCATCCCCATATAGGCGAGCAAAGGCAAGCAGATCGCTACAAAGGCAAAGGCTGCCCGTTTGAACCACTCATGCTCTTGCCTTGTCAAGGACGATGCGATTGTTTGTTCTTTTTCCAATGGTTGGACCAAAACTGAACCGATCTCGCTCAAGGCGACAACCTCCTTTCGGTTATCTCCATCGTACGAGATCGGCCAGTTCTTCAGCCATCGATTCATCTTGCAGCAAGCTTACATTATTGTAAGGTGTACAATTCCACTAGCTTCATTGTTTACGAACGGATTACCATTTTCACCACATTATCCTTACGAGATGCAAACAGGTCGAAGCCGTTTTCAATCTCGTCCAACGTTAACCGATGCGTAATCATTGGGCGTAAATCAATCTTCCTCATCTGGATCAGCTCGAGCAATTTATTCATATTGCCAAGATAGGATAAGCCCATTTCTATTCGGATGTTTTTCATGAAGACTTCATGAAGAGGAAAGGAAACCGCTTGTCCAAAAATCCCGACGAGCGAAACCTTGCCACCGATGCCGACACAGCGTACCGCCTGTTGGAATGTAATCTCCGCTCCAGCAGCCTCTATCGCAGCGCTGGCGCCTTTTCCTTCCGTCAGTTCGGCGATAATCTGCAACGGGTCGCATTCCTTCGCATTGACGATATGCGTTGCGCCTAATTTTTTCCCGACTTCCAGCCGAAACGGATCGATGTCGACCAGAACCACATGCTTCGGATGGTACAAGCGAGCGGTTTGCACGGCGCACAAGCCCACCGGACCCGCACCGAAAATCACGACGGTGTCCCCCGGCTCAATGGCTGCTTTTTCGGTGGCAAAATAACCGGTCGACAAAATATCTCCCACAAACAACACTTGCTCGTCTTCCAGTTCATCAGGGACCTTGATCAAATTCACATCCGCAAACGGAATGCGCATGTACTCGCTCATCGAGCCGGACAAATTCCCGAACTCCTTGCCGCTTCCGTGCACGCCGCCATTTCGACAGTACATGATCATCCCTTTCAAACAGTTTTCACACTGGCCACAATAAGGGGCAGCAGGGCCGATCACGCGGTCGCCTACCTTGCAGTTGCTTACCATGCTTCCTACCTGCTCCACGATCCCGACATACTCATGTCCGAGAACGTATCCCGGCGTGGTTGGAATGTGACCATGGCACAGATGCACATCACTGCCGCAAATCGTTGTCATGACGACACGAATCACCGCATCGGTCTCCTTCTCGATCACAGGGCGTTCCACTTCTTGCAATTCAACCTGATTGCGCTCTTTGTAAACCAAGGCTTTCATGCTGACACTCCCTTTCATATGTGAAAACTTTGCTGTAATTGTACATTTTTAACAGAATTCTTTCAATTGCATCCCAATGAGTGTCATATTATTGTAGGAAATCGATCAAAACATGGTAAGCTTGGAGGAAGAACCACAAATGAGGTGAATCATCTTGTCTATTACGAAGCAACGCGACGCGCAGCAGCTGCTCGCACGCATCCCTCAGTTTCCCTGGTATGTGGAGAAATACATCAACCACAAAAAAGCAAAAAAAGCGTCGGTCTCCACACTGGTGGCGTACTTACGCGATTATGAATTTTTCTTTCGCTGGATGATGGTGGAAGGATTGAGCACC
>JBLNEJ010000051.1:0-6066 GCA_050262535.1 Clostridia bacterium | reverse complement strand
AGGCATTGCGATCTTTTTGGTTACAATCAGCTTCAATATTTTAGGTGACGGGCTCCGCGACATGCTCGACCCGAAATCGGCGAGGTAGGTGAAGCACGATGCTGCTCGAAATTACAGATTTGTCCGTTTCCTTCCAATCGATCTATGGAACCACCAACGTGCTTGACCGCGTCTCGCTGGCAATCAAGCCGGGGGAGATCGTCGGAATCGTGGGAGAATCCGGTTCAGGGAAGTCCGTGACAGCCCAATCGATTCTCCGCTTGCTGGACAAAAATGCCACCTATACAGGGGGAAGCATCCGTTATCACGGACAAGAGCTTCTTTCCTTGAATGAAAAGGACATTCAAGCGTTGCGCGGCAAAAAAATCGGCATGGTGTTTCAGGAGCCGATGACCGCGCTCAATCCGACGATGCGCATTGGCCACCAGCTGGCAAATGTGATCCGCAAGCATCGCAGCGTATCGAAGGCAGAGGCTGCGCAACTGGCTGTAGCAGCGCTGGCGGCGGTCCAAATGAAGGACCCGGAAAAAGTATTTCGTCAATACCCATATGAATTGAGCGGAGGAATGCGTCAGCGGGTTGTCGTCGCGCTGGCCATGTCATCGCCGCCAGAGCTGTTGATCGCAGACGAGCCGACGACGGCACTCGATGTAACGGTTCAAGCCGAGGTGCTCAAGCTGATGAAGGAGCTGAGTACGAAGTCGGGCACAAGCGTCATGCTGATCACACATGACATCGGTGTCGTTGCCAATATGTGCGATAGAGTGTATGTCATGTACGGCGGCACGGTGGTCGAATCGGGGAAAACGGCAGATGTGCTGTACCACTCCGAGCATCCGTATACCCGGGCGCTGATTGAAGCGCTGCCTGAAGGCAAAGCAAAGAGCGAGCCGCTGAAGGTAATCGAGGGTGAGTCGTTCAATGCCCGGAAGCGGCCGACGGGCTGCGTGTTTTCCGAGCGCTGCCCGAAGCGCAATGGACGCTGCGAGGAAAAACCGCCGTTTTTTGAGAGCGCCTATGGACATCAGAGCGCTTGCTGGGAGGTGAAGGCTGCTCCATGATTTCCGTACAAGCACTGAACAAAGCGTTCGGCACAACAAAAGCAGTCGATCAAGTCAGCTTCTCCATTGAAACGGGCGAGACATACGGTCTGGTCGGAGAATCCGGATCAGGCAAAAGCACGATCGGGAACATGATCTGCGGCTTGCTTACGCCAACAGCGGGTCAGGTGACGTTCAACGGTGAACCGCTCTGGCAAAAAGACAGCTACCGTCGTCCGAAGCCGGGAAGCTTGCAGGTCGTTTTTCAAGACCCGCAATCCTCGCTCGATATTCGCATGAACATTCGGCAGATCATTACCGAGCCGCTGCGCGCATTGCCGCGTGAAGAGCGGCTGCGCAAGTCGGCGGACGACTATTTGCATGCACTCGTACGCAGGGTCGGAATGCACGAGGATCACTTGACCCGTTACCCGCATGAGTTTTCCGGCGGCCAACGCCAGCGGATCGCGATTGCCCGCGCCATTATAACAGAGCCTGCTTTTCTGATTCTGGATGAGCCCACTTCCGCACTGGACATTTCCATCCAGGCACAGATCCTCAATCTGCTCAAATCGCTGCAGCAGGAGCGCGGTCTCACCTACCTGTTCATTTCCCATGACATGTCGGTCATCCGCTACATGTGCGACCGCGTCGGGGTGCTCTATCATGGACAGCTCGTCGAGGAAAATGAAACGGAGGCACTGTTTACCTCTCCGCAACAGGCGTATACGCAACGGCTGCTATCCAGCCTGCCGAAAATGAACAGGGGGTAATCAAATATTCAAGTACCAGTTTTTATTCTTCCTTCGTCGAGACGCAAGGAAAAGAAAGCTGGTACAAGGAAAACGGAGAAAGAAGCGGAGGTTTTTGGGACACCGACCGAGCCGGAATGGAAAAAGCGAAACACTCTTTTAGCGTCCAACGTGTGACGCTTCCTCGAATCCGCATGTTTTGGACGCGGTTTCGCTTTTGGAATGGAGGCGGCCAGTGTTACCTTCAGCGGGTGGCCCAACTACCCGGAGCGCTTTCTCTGTTTTCCTACTCCCCCTACAGCTTGATCAACGACGCGGAAGATTCCTCCGCGTTTTCTTACGTTTGGCAGAAAAAATCAGGAGGAAAAAACGATGAAATTCGCGATCGGACAGCTTGTGCATGAAACCAATACATTTGCCTCAGGCAAAACGGACGAGGCTGTATTCAGGCAGCTGGAATGGCTGCACGGCGAGGAAATTCTCAGAGAGCATACGGGCGTTCGCAGCTACATCGGCGGGATGATCGACAAGAGCAAGGAGCTGGGTGTGGAGCTTTTGCCGACGGTTTCAGCAGTTGCCTATCCGTCCGGCATCATCGAGGAGCAGACGTGGGAACGTCTCAAGCAGGAGCTGATTGCGGGAATCCGGGAAGTGGGGGAAGTAGATGGGATCTGTCTGAGCCTGCATGGCGCCGGGGTAGCCGAACATCGGGAACAGATCGAGGAGGACCTCATGCTGAGCTTGCGTGAAGCATTCGGCTACGATGTACCGATTGCTGCCGCGCTCGATTTGCACGGAAATTTGAACGAGGCTTTTGTGCAAGCATCCGACATTTTGCTGGGCGTCAAGCTGTATCCGCATACCGATGAGTACGACCGGGGGGCTGACATCATCCAGCGAATGGTGGAGCTAGTCAACGGTTCGATTCAACCGGTGATGCATCTGGAACGCATTCCACTGTTAGTGCCGACGTCGACAACCAATCATGGGCCCGCTCGCGAGATCAATGAGCTGTGCCGGGAATGGGAAGCGAAGCCGGGCATTTTGGACTGTACGTTTTTTCACGGTTTTCCGTATACCGATACACCGTATGTAGGAGCGTCAGTTCTGGTCGTGGCGGATGGCGACAAGCAGCTTGCCCAAGAAGCAGCGAAAGCGGTCGCCAGACAAATATGGGAGCGGCGCGATTCGTTTGCGCATCGCCATCCAACCCCTGCCGAGGGGATACGCATCGGGCTTGCAACGCCTGGTCAACCGGTTGTTTTGAACGAAACGTCCGACAATCCGGGAGCAGGGACACCCGGAGACGGAACGTTTTTGTTAGCCGCGCTCTTGGAAGCGAATCAACCGAAGACGTGCTTTGGCAAATTGTATGACCCGGAGGCTGCCCGTCTTGCGCATGAAGCGGGGGTTGGCGCAACCATTCGTCTTCGACTCGGAGGCAAAACGGACGAGCGTCACGGTAAGCCGTTAGTCGTAGAGGCATACGTGAAGGTGCTCACGGATGGAGAATTTGTTCGCAGCTCGCCGATGGGGGCAGGAGCGCTGATTCGCATGGGGCCATCCGCCCGACTGGTCATCGGGAATGTCGACGTCATCGTATGTTCCAATCGAGCACAGGTGATGGATGATGAAATTTTCCGGTTGCACGGGATTCAGACGGAACGCTACAAGCTTGTTTGCCTGAAGTCGAGCCAGCATTTTCGCGCGTTTTTTGAGTCGAGAGCGGCACGAATTGTGACCGTTGATTCACCCGGGTTGTCCACGATGGATGTAACCACGTTCGGCTATGAAAAAGTACCAAGACCCGTCTATCCACTCGACGTGCATATGGAATGGAATAACTGAAAATAATGGGAGTGATTGATAAGGAAACGATTGGGAGGGAGAGCAAGATGACGGGAACCAAAACGCTCGCATTGTCGAATCAGCGGACGATTGCCTACAAGGATGAAGGCAAGGGTGTTCCGCTTGTGCTGCTGCACGGCTTTTGCGGGAGCCACGCCTATTGGGACATGGTGCTTCCCGAACTGGCCAAACAGTATCGCGTCCTTGTACCGGACCTACCGGGACATGGTCAATCCAGTATCCCAGAAGATATGGAGACGATTGAGCAGATGGCCGATTGGCTCCATGAAATGTTGAACGCGCTTGCTGTCACGCAAGCAACCTTGATCGGTCATTCCCTGGGCGGATACATCACGCTTGCCTTTGCCGAACGGTACGGGGAACTGCTGAAACGATTTGGGCTCGTTCACTCCACATCGCTGCCCGATTCAGCGGATGCGATGAAAGCGCGTGATGCAAGCAGCGAAAAGGTAAAGGCTGAAGGGATTCATGCCTTGATCGATGGCTTGGTGCCCAAGCTGTTTGCTCCAGCCAACCTCGAACGGATGGAACAAGAGGTGCAGAGAACGAAGGAAATCGGCTACGCTACCTCACCTAAGGGCGCAATTGCTGTGCTTCAGGCGATGAAGAACCGTCCTGACCGTACCGATGTGCTTTCGTCAACAAGCTTGCCTGTCCTGCTCGTAGCCGGAGAGCACGACCAGGTGATTCCGAAGGAAAAGACGTTTACGGTCACCCGCGATACCGTCAGTCACGCCGTATTGAATACTGCCGGGCATATGGGAATGCTGGAGTCACCTGCACAGCTTGTTGAGGTGCTACGAGGGTTTGCAGGGGAATCCGAAGCGTAATCAGGCAAACATGAAGGGGTCCTCACGAGGGATCTCTTTTCTTTTGCGCTCCTGATTCAAGCCTCGACAAAATGAAAGATTTTCCGCTAGAAACCGTGTATGGTAGAATAGAACGAAAATCACTGCTAACGAACGATTGGGCTAAGGGGATTCTATGGAGATAGATGTGTGGGACGAGGTAAAAGCGGCGATCCTGGCGGAGAGGCAGTTTTCCCTCAATCAGTACAACGGCCAGCTGCAGACGGATCATCCGGTTGATATCATCAGGGGAGCCAATAGCGTTCTGCTTTCCGTTCCGCACGCCACTAATCATTGGCGTAACAACAAGCTGAAATATGCGGATCGGTACACCGGGGCGCTCGGCTTGTTGTTGCAACGGAAAACGAATTGCTCGCTGATTTACACGAACCGCTTTCATCATGCTGATCCGAATTATGATCTTGACGGCATCTACAAACATGCATTGGCCGGGCTGCTCGCGGATTTGCCGATCCGCTGCGTGATCGATTTGCACGGGGCAGGGAGCAAGAGACCTTTTGACATCGATTTGGGCACTCGTCTGGGAACGTCGATCAATGCTTCCGCCGTCGAAAAAATAAAGCGTCTTTTTATCGAGCATGGCATCACCGAGGTCAAAGAAAATCATACGTTTACCGCAATGAATCCCGGAACTATTACGACCTTTTGCTCGAATCACTGCAACACGGAAGCGATTCAGATCGAGATAAACGGCAAGTATCGCAGTCCACTGCAGTCTCCTTCCGAGTTTCGTCGTCTGGTTCGTTCGCTGGTAGACATGATCGCTTATCTGGAAGTTGGGGAGAGTACCGATGGTTTCCTATAAAGTGACACAAAAACATATCCCGCGTCCAAGCATCGAGGTGGAGCTGAGTGCGGAGCTGATGAACCAATTGGGGCTGCTTGATTTTGTCTATGTAAAAGTCAGCAACAGCCAAGGAAAACAGGTGATCGGCATTGCCACGACTTCGAAAAATGGCTCTTTTCCGGATGGGGATGTGCGTGTATCCAAAGGACTAAAGCGTGAACTGGGAGAGAATATAGAAGAAGTATTCATCGAAAAGCTCGATTACGAGAAAGTGTTCATCGGTGTCTCACGAATCGACGAGATGAACAAAGGGGTTGTGTACGCTGCGCCTGAGCTAATCGAACGTTTCTCTGAGCAAGTCGAAATCGTGAATGCACAAACGGGGGCAAGAATGAGCCTGCAGCTTGTCGCAGATGACGGCAAGCTAGGTTCCAACTCGATCCGGTTAAACCGATACCAGCGGCTGCTGCTCGATGCGGAGAAAGCAGGGGCAGTGCTGTTTGTTCACAAGCCTGCACATGGCTCTGAGGGAGACCTCCGGCAAAATCGGGTAAGAAAGGTGATTCACGCATGCTTTGAGAATATCGGAAAGGTTTTTGTCGGCTCTCGCAGCCTGAAGCTGCGTTTGGGATATTTGTACATGTTTGATGATACACAGTCGATTGCCCGTGTCCATCCAAATACACGCAAATTCCTCGGCATGGAGGAAAATGACAAAATCGTTCTGCAATATCGGGGGCAGCAGGTCG
>JBLNEJ010000050.1:0-3407 GCA_050262535.1 Clostridia bacterium | reverse complement strand
TGAAACACGTCTTCCGGCGTTCCATCCGCAACCAGCTCCCCGCGATGCAGCACGAGAACACGGTTGGCGAATGATAGGGCAAATTCCACGTCATGCGTAATGATCATGATCGCGGGGACATTCATTTCGTTAAGCAGATGGATCATTTCCTGCTTCTGCCTGGCATCCAGTCCACGGGTCGGCTCATCCAAAACAAGGAGATCAGGCTCGGATGGCAGGACGAGAGCGAGCGCCAGTCGCTGCTTTTCTCCACCGCTCAGATCGTGCGGATGTCGATCTTTATACGGCAGAAGGCTTAGGCGCGTGAGCAGCTCCAGCTTTTTCCGCTCTTTCTGCTCATTCGACAGAGCTAGCTGCTGCAACGCAAAATCAAGCTCGCCCTCTACAGTGTCATGCAGGAAATAATCGTTCGGATTTTGGGACAAATAGCCGATTCTTCGCCACGCGTCGTCCCAAAAGGCATCGGCAATCGGCTCATTGCGCCAATGTCGCTCTCCCTTTTGAAGCGGTAGCGCCCCGCAAAGGAGCTTTGCCAGCGTTGATTTCCCTGCTCCATTCTCTCCAAGCAAGGCTATGCGGTTCCCTTCCTGAATCGTGACCGACAGATTGCGGATGACCTTCTGGTTTTGCCCATAGCCTGCACTTGCATGTGAGAGTCTGTATAAGGTGCTGGTACGTTCGTCCGGAACCTGTAATTGCTTCACAACATCTTCGCGCAACCCTTGTGCCTGTACAACCATTCTCGCCGCTTTCACCGTGAGCGGCGCATCCCCACTGATTCCCCGCTCAATCAGATGACGTGTGACAGGCGGTAAAAACATTTGCCGACCTTCAACCTCTCTTGCTGACGCGACGAACTCTTGCGGCGTGCCATTGAAGGTGATTGCACCCGATTCAAACAGCACAATCCGGTCTGCCAGATGAAAGCACCGCTCCACCCGATGCTCGCTCATGAGAACTGTCATGCCCCATTCCTCATTTAGCCTTCTGATCGTTTGCAACACTTCCTCGGCATGGACGGGGTCAAGCTGGGAGGTTGGTTCGTCCAAAAGCAGGACATCCGGATAGGAAGACAGAATGCTTGCCAGTGCGATTCGCTGCTTTTCCCCTCCGCTCAATTGGCTTGTCTGCTTCTCAAGCTGCTGGCCAAGTCCAAACAACTGGCTCATCTCCGCCAATCTTGCCCGCATCTCTTCCGGGGGGAACGCCAGATTTTCCAGCCCGAACACAAGCTCACGTTCAACTGTTTCCAAAAGCAACTGACGCTCCGGGTCCTGCTGCAAAAATCCGATCATTTTCACAATGTCACGCTGTGTGAGCAATGTCAGCTCTTTTCCGTCAAGCAAGACCTGCCCGCCGATGTTTCCGCCATAAAAGCGGGGAACCAATCCGTTCAAGGCGCGCAGGAATGTGGACTTGCCGCTCCCGCTCGTCCCCAGCAAAAGGACAAACTCTCCCCGTTCCACCTGAACTGATAGATCGTGAAGCGATAGCTGTAGTGCTTGCGGATAGCGATAAGACAGCTGCTTTGTAGCAATGATTTCTTTCATGTTGGCTCCCTTCTTCCCAGAACGTACAGCGGTATGAGCCAGACAATCAGCATGCAAACAAAAAACAGCGCATCACCTGGCAGGTCATATATCGTGAATCGAGGATAATAGTCAATTTTTCCAAAATCAAACCATTTTCCAATCAACGCAAACCCAAATACGCAAACAATGCAAATGGCCCCAACCAGCTCCTGGGAAGTCAGACTGCGAGGCTTGTACATCGTTCGTGGCCCGCTTCCAAAGCCACGGGCATACAGTGTTTCCGCCGTTTGCCAGGACCCTTCCAGTGAAGAAAACAGCAAAGGTCGGAGCAGCTGGGCATAAAACCGAAACGCTGCCAGCTTTCCTTTTCCATGTGGACGAAGTCCGCGCAGGTATGCCGTCTCCTTGATCCGTTTGAACTCACGCAGCAGAAACGGAAACATCCGAATAGAGATGACGGCTGTCAGCACAAAGCGGGGAGCGATTTTGGCGAACAGGAACAAAAAGCGGTCATGATCGAGAAATTGCTGAAACATACCGGACAGCACAAGCAGAATGGATAGTCTGATCAACCCCATACAGGAATAGCCAAGCTCCTCCAGCGTAATATCCAGCCGACCTACCAGCGATACGACAGGACCTTTCCAGAGGAACGTGACACCGTTGCTGCTAAACAACGTGTTGATGAGCAGAAAAAATGGCATCAGAAAAAGAAACATGCGAAAAATCGGCAAAATCGGAGCCAGCACCCTCTCCCGTCCGGCCCACGCCAGCAAAAACAACAGCTGACCGATCAGCAAAAGCGGATGTTCCCATAAAAATGCGAGCACACCGTGAACCAGCAGAAGCAGGGCGACAACTCCCGGGTGTATGCTGCGCCAGCCGGCAGCGATGTCGCCGCTCATCCTCTCGCCTCCTCAATCGGCAATCGTGAAATCGTCAGCTTTTGATGGTAGCGAACCAAGATTCGGGCAAAAGCTGTTGAAAAGAATGCGGCAAACATCAGGTTGCCAACCGAGTGGGCTAGGTCAAAGGGAACGCTGGCTGCATACAACGCGAGAAAGCTCTTCCCACTCATAAACGAGCCGAGACTGAGATACGTCCATAGATTCATGATCCATCCAAACAAAAAGCCCCATGCCCCACAGGCAATCGCAAAGCCCAACCACTGCACGTTTGTCGAGAAGAGCTGCCCCGCTGCCCGCTTTTGTTTGTTCTCCAGGAATCGTCCCAAAAGCCCTCCTGTGACACCCGACAAGCCCCACGCGAACATTTGCCAGATCGTCCAAGGTCCTTGACCAAGGTAGACGTTGGACAGCACGGCCGCAATAACCCCTACCAGAAAACCTACCCGCTTGCCAAACACATACCCGGAGAGCATGACAAGGAACGTCGTCGGCTGTACGTTTGGTATGATCGAAAACGGAATTCGCGCAACTGCGGCAATCGCCCCAAGCGTGGCTGTTACAGCAATCACTTTTTCATCGAGTCTTGATTTTTCAAATAGGAGCAGCATGACAGCAAAAATCGAGAGCAGCAGCACGAGTGTCAGCAAGGCGATCGTCACGGTGTACCTCCTGCGGGAGAAAGAATGGGCAATCGTACCGTATCATTTTCCGTTTGCAAGATCCCGAACGTATTCATCCAAGGATAGTCTTCCTCAGTCGATTCCAATGACTTGGCAACAGCAGCAATACCAGCTTGTGTCGTACCGGTGATCATCCAGAGCGGTCGTCTTGTCTCGGGATGAATGGTGCTGATGATTACGCCTACATCTCCATCTGTATAGCTTTTGACAAGCTTTCCGTCGGTGTCATACGTTTCGATTCCCTGCTCGGTTGCATGCGCAAAAATCCCGAACATCTCCTTCTCCTC
>JBLNEJ010000049.1:0-7357 GCA_050262535.1 Clostridia bacterium | reverse complement strand
TGACGAACAGCTTGCCCGATCGTCCATAGGCATTCCAGTCCAGCTGCCGCAGATCATCGCCGGGTGCATACGAGCGGTAGTCGGCGAATTCCAGCGAGCTGCCGAGCTGCTTGGATCTTCGCTTGCCCGCATGGGTGCCGCTCGCCATCCGCCTGCTCATCACCTGCATCCGCTCCAGCCGTTGCAGCCATTCCGGGTCAAGCAACCGACTGCTCATGACCGCTCCTTCGAAAGCGACGACAGGATATCACCAATAATGCTGTCAGGGCGAATGCCGTTCGCTTCCCCTTCAAAATTGAGAAAAATCCGGTGGCGCAGCGCGGGCAGTGCAACCGCCTCGATATCCTCGAACGCGAGATTGAAACGACCTGCAAGCAATGCCCGCACCTTCGCCAGCGATACAAGCGCCTGAACCCCGCGAGGTCCCGCCCCGGCCCGCACATACTGATTGACCGAATCGACCGGGCCGTTGCCCGGATGTGTCGCCAACAGCAGCTTCACCGCATAGCGCAGCACCGGATCAGCCACCAAAATGTCGCGCGCTGCCTGCTGAATGTCGGCAATTTCCTCACCGGATGCGACCTTTTCGACCGGAGCCGGTTGCCCCGTCGTCGTGCGCAGCACAATTTCCCGCAGCTCCTCCTCGGTCGGAAACGGCACATCGATTTTCAACAAAAAACGGTCCATCTGCGCTTCCGGCAACGGATACGTGCCTTCCTGCTCCAACGGGTTCTGCGTCGCCAGCACGAAAAACGGCTGCGGCAGCTCCCGCGTCACGCCGCCAGCCGAAACCGTCCGCTCCTGCATCGCCTCGAGCATCGCGCTCTGTGTCTTCGGTGTTGCCCGGTTGATCTCGTCCGCGAGCACCACCTGTGCGAATACCGGACCAGGCTGGAAGGAGAAAAACTGCCTCCCTGCCTCATCGACACGCAGGATGTTCGTTCCGGTAATGTCAGCTGGCATCAGATCGGGCGTGAACTGAATCCGTTGAAACGACAGCTCGAATGACTGTGCCAGCGTTTTGACCAGCAGCGTTTTGCCAAGGCCCGGCACCCCTTCGAGCAGGGCGTGCCCGCCCGCAAATACAGCCCAGAGCATTTGCTCCACGACGTCCTTTTGGCCGACCAGCACCTTGCCGATCTCCTGTCTCACCCGGTCCACCCGATCAAGGCTTCCCTCCAAAAATCGCTGTTCCATCTTCACATCCCCTTACGGCTCAATGTTGCTGAAATATTGTTTGACAATCTCCTGGTAGTCGCCGGGAATGTTGCCTTTTTCCACACTCTCCCTGGCGAATTGCGCATATTGCCGGTACACCTCCTGGTACGGACGGGCTGCACCGGTCGACACCTGCGTTGTACCGCTCTCCCGCGTCTGGGAAGGACCTGCTCCAAGCGGACCGCCAACCGTTTCCGTCGGTCCGCCTTGACCGCTGATGCGCTCGGAAGGAACCGATACGAGCTCATGGCTGCCATCGCCAAGGCCTGCGCCGCTTCCCTTGCCGCTGCCTGATCCCGAGCCACTTCCACTGCCGTTACCCTGGCCGCTTCCTTGCCCATTCCCGTTACCTTGACCATTGCCATTTCCTTGTCCGCTACCGTTGGCTCCTGCCCCCTGGTTTCCTGTATTGCTGTTCGCACCCGTTCCTTGCTGACCGTTCGCTGCTGCCGGAGCATTCCCCGAATTGTTCGCCATGGCCGGAACCGCATCTTGTCCCGCTTGCGCTGTCGTCCCCGCAGGCGCCATTCCTGAGGCACCTGTACCGGCCTGCCCGGCATTCGCATTGCCAGCGGCTGCGTTGGCTAGCATTATCTGTGACTGCTGGAGCGCTGCGAGTGCCTGCGCTGCGAATTGGGATGCCTGCTGCGATTGGGCAAGCTGGTTGAGCGCTTCCTGCATCGCCTCGTTTACCATCTGCATGGCCTGCTCGGTATTGCCCGACTGTTGCTGCTCCACTGCCTGCTTCAACTGCTCCATCAGCTTGGCAAGCTCTTTCGCATCATTGGCAGTCAGTTGCTTTGCCATGTTTTCCGCTTCGCGCTGCACTTGCTTTGCCAGCTGCGCTACGGCTTCCGGTTTCATGCCAGCCATTGCCGCCAGACCTTGCTGAAGCTGCTGCAACGACTGCTGCTTGGCCTGTTCAGCCAACCGCCACTTGTCCAGTTGCTTTTCGGCGGAGCGAAGCGCATTCAGTCGATCTGCCGTTTTCTCCGAAGCTGCGAGCTCGCGTCTGGCTTGAGCCAGAATCTCCTCCGCCTTTTTCTTCTGCGCTTCCGTCAATGTCTTGTCAGAAGCCACCTGTTTTTCCTGCTCTGCAAGCTTCTGTTCTGCCTCGGCAAGCGCCCGCTGCTCCTGTTGCTGCAGCAGCAGCACCTGATCCATCGGATTGCTCCACGTAAACAGAACCGTCCAGCAGAGCAGCAATCCGATAAGACCGAATCCTTTGTTCCGGGGAACATGCCAGACGGCTATGCCCGCAAGCACCTGTGGCAGGACGTGGCGCAGGCGGACCAATGCATCCTCCCGCTGCAGCCGGGCGATGCGGGCTGTCTGTTCCCGGTTCTCCAGCGCTGTAACCGTCCGCTCCGCCAACCCGTGCCGATCCGCCTCTCTCGCTGCTGCCAGCAGGTCCGGCTTTTGCCGTGCCGTCCAGATGATCCCAGAACAGAGCGACAGTCCGAGCAACGCCCCGGCCGCTTGCACATAGTAGGGAATCGGCCACATGCGGGCGGCAAGCAGCAACGCCGCCCCGGCTCCCAAACCGATCAGGCCCGTGAGCACGATATGGGAAAGCAGTTGCTTTTGAGACAGCCGTTTTCGGATTGGCGCGAGCAGTGTCAGCAGTTCATCATTTTCCCGGTTTCGCATCGCTTTCCATCCCTTTCCGCTCTTGTGTATGCAACCTTTACACCCGTTTGCGCAGACGCGGTCGGACCGGCTTGAGGAAATAGATTGCGAGCTCCAGACAAATCGCCGACAGGATCACCATAAACAAGAAATAAATCCAGTACGGGTCCATCGGCAGTTGCGCATACTTAGATGTGATTCCGCCGCGAAACGCCCGAATCGGCCCTTCCTCAAAAATATTGAGCAGGTTATAAAACGGATTCAGACTGTTGACCAAATCCGGCCATACCGGTAACGGCTGTGAACTGGTTCCGCCATTGCGCTGCTGAAAGCGGATCAGCTCGCGCAGCACCTCACCCAGAATCATCGTCCCGACCGTGTAGACGAACACCACTGCATAGGTAATCACCGTCGCTACGCCCGTTCGCTTCAGCAGGGTGGAAAGCAGCATCCCGATGCTTCCGAATCCAAGCATCGTCACAAGATAAAAACCGAACACCTTCACCAGCTGGACCGGCGATACGCCGCCATACAGAAACACAATCGTATAGAGCGGCAGCGAGGCGATGATCAGAAACGTCATAAAGCTTAGCGAAGCCATACATTTGCCCAAAATCAGCTTCGTTGCACTCACGTTGGTCGTCAGCATGATCGGGAGTGTTTGCCGCTCCCGCTCGCCCGAAATCGAACCGGCCGTCAAGCCCGGAACGACGAAGCAGACCATCCCCAGCTGCAGCATGGACAGCATCATGAACAGCTCGCGCGTCTCATTCGGACGATAGAAGCTGCCGCTGCCCGTCATCATGAAGACAAGCGTGAGCGAGAAACCGCCCAATACAAGCAGGTACAAAAAGATCATCCACGGGGAGCGCATCGTTCTCATCCGCAGCTTCATTTCATTCATCAATACAGGATTTCGCAGCCGTCTGAGGACGTTCATGAGCCCACCCCCTTCGTAATTTCCAAAAAGATTTCTTCCAGATCGCCCTGCGCCTCATTAAATGCGGCCACCGGATAGCCTTCTGCCGTCAAAATGCGCAGCAGCGCCACCTGATCATCATCCGTGCCGGTAAACCCGACCACCAGCCAGTTCCCTTCTCGGGTGACAGAGGAGATGGACGGTACTTCCTGCAGGTAGGTGATCGCCTCCTCCATCCGCTCCAGCATGCGGATGCGCAGCACACGCCGCTCCTGCATCCGGGCGTAGATTTCCTCCACCTTGCCGAATGCCACCAGGTTCCCTTCCTCGATGACGCCGATCACATCGCACATTTCCGCCAGCTCCGGCAAAATGTGTGAGCTGATAATGATCGTCTTGCCCATATCACGCAGTTCCTTGAGGATTTCGCGCAGTTCAATGCGGGCCCGCGGATCAAGACCGGATGCAGGTTCATCCAGAATGAGCACCTCCGGGTTATGCACGAGACAACGCGCCAATCCGAGCCGCTGCTTCATCCCGCGAGACAGCGAGTCCACATAGGCATCCCGCTTGTGGCTCAGGTTCACAAGCTCCAGCAATTGAGGGATGATCTGCTTTCGCTCTTGCGGCGGAATATCGTAGTTGGCCCCGTAAAAATCCAAATATTCCTCAGCGGTCAAATAGTCATACACGCCGAAAAAGTCAGGCATGTAGCCAATCAGCTTGCGCACCTCGCGCGGGTGCTCTGTCACCTCGAAGCCACCCACGTACGCCTTGCCGCTGGTCGGCGCAAGCAGCGTCGCCAAAATGGACATGGTGGTCGATTTGCCGGCTCCATTGGGACCGACGAAGCCAAACACCGTGCCTTTTTCGATCGTCAGCGAAACACCCTTCAACGCTTCCATCTTGCCATATCGTTTTCGCAGCTCTTCGATCCGGATCACGGCTTCACCACCTTCCCTTCCACGCTGATCAGCGGCATGCCGAGATGACGATATTCAGTCATGCCATGGGAGAATTTCACCCGCAAAATACCTTCAGGGGACAAATAACGGGCAAGCTTTTCCCCCGATAGTTCGGTATTGACGAAAGCCTGATCAAACGGTTCATATGTTTTCTTTTGCCAGTTGTATACCTGCTTGTCAAACGACGTCTTGTCTTCCGACCACGTATACAAATAGACCTTGGAAACAAGCAGCTCTTGCTTCGGATCGTCCAGCTGGAACTCGAATGTCGCTTCCCCCGCCTCCATCTGGTAGCCATTCTCTACCTCATCCATGTTTCCCGTACTATCCGACAGCATGGCTTCAAAGGTGCCAGACGGATAGAATACCGTTCCGTCCGGCGACGGCTTGATGGAAAGCGGTGCTGTCACGAGTGTCAAATGGTCGGGGCGAACGGTCTCGCCTTTGACCTCCAGCTCGGCTGCCGGCTGATTCGTCCAGCCCAGAAGCATCACGCTCGCCGAATCTTTCTGGTTATATCGACCGCCGGAATCAAGCATGTCGAGCATGATCGACTCACGGCTGTCCTGATTGGGAAAGTTGGTTTGCAGGGCTGTCGGCAAAAGCGCCCGGTTGGATGCCATCCGTATGTTCGGCATATTTTGCCCCTTTGTATCAAAGGAAATCTCGACCTTCGCACTTGCCCCCGGTGCCAGTTCAGCCACATCCTGCACGTCACGGCCAGAGACGATTTTCACATCGCGCAGCGTGTAAGCCGTCTTGTTCGTTACTGTTCCGCTCAGCTTGCCATTTGCATAGGACAAATCCGATACAAACGTGCCTGCATCCGCAATTGTCTTGCTGATCCCCAGCTTGCGAACCGACCAGAACTCGACATCGCGGAAAAGGGCGTTCGCCCGTTCCTCCACCATCGACAGCCATACCTTCGGCTGTTCATCCCATCTGCGATTGTTGCTCAACGGCCAGACCCTATCGCTTTTTTTCACTTCCACCTCGTAATCATCGCTTCTTGGTACGAAAACGGTCGCAACCTCAAGCGCTTTGGCCTGTCCAGACGACTGAAACTGGATCATTCCGGCGCTGTTTACAATAACGCCAGAGCCACGCTGGATCGCTCCATACAGAAAAATGCCCACGCCGGTCACGACGGCAAGCGCCGGAACGAGTGCCCACATCCAACTCTGCTTGCGTTTGCGGCGCAATATCAGGTAGAGAACCGGACCAACCACGAATGCATAGACCACAAAGAGCAGCGCAAGCCATGGAACCTGCGGCAGCTGCAGAGCAGGAATCCGGTCCGCCGCCTCACTGAGCGGCCAAATGCTATCGGCTGGATGCATATTCGTTTTGTTCAGGGTGGAGCCGTACGCCTTGTGTAACAGGTCTGCCCAAAAATGGCTGTTGCCCGACCAGCTGGCAAGCGGTTCCTCGGCCAAATCGTAGGCTACATACAGGGCCTTGCCTTCTCCGACTGAATGAACGGCAAAGAGCGGCACATTTCCTTCCTGAACCAATACTTTGCCATCCTTCCACGTGCCCTGGCTGACGGTAAAGGGAGCTTGCAGGCTCACCGGTTTTTCCTTGTCAACCTTCAGACTGGCAAGCGACTGGATACTTGCAACGCCACTCACCTGTACGGGAGAAAGCTCTGCAAGTGCGCCCGCTGTTTTTCCGTATTGCGCCCCTCCCGCCAGCATCAGCATGCCGCCGCGCGAGGTCCAGTCCTTGATGGCCTGCACTTGCGCATCTGTCAGACTGTCCAGCGCAAAATTGTTGATGATCAGCATATCGATGAGCGAAAGCTGCGCTGCCGTTGTCGGCACCTGCTCCGGCTTCATCGGTGATACATTGACCATTTCCGCATACTTGCTTTTCGGCATCGTCGCAAGAAAATTGGCCGTATCCGGGTCTGCCGCCAACACGCCGACCATCAGCGCATCACGGCTGTAGCGTCTGCCCCCAAGATTCGTCTTGGCAATCGTCACCCCATCCTGCTGCATGATGACATAGGAGTTGGGCCCGATCTCTTCGCCCGGCACCATGATCGTCACCTGCTTCGTTGAGCCTTTTGCCACGGAAACAGGCTGATAGTAAGCGACCGTCAGCATCTCTTCGCCTGCCCCGGCCGCAACCATCACGTTTCCTTCCACATCGTTGGTACCGCCATTTGTCACGGTTACCCGCACCGGAATCATGTTGAATTCCCGATATTCCCCATTAATTCCCGCTGTTACGGACAACTGCACACCCTGCTCGGCAAATACCGTACCATCAACCGACAGGCTGCCGGTCAAGAGCACCAGGAGAATCAGGGAATGGAGGAGTAACCGCCATCCTTTCGCCTTCATTGCAACTACAGCCATTGCATCTTACCTCCGCTTACATGATCATTCGTTTCGTTGCATCTCATTAAGCTATGACGAATCTTGACGGAAAAAGATACACGAGCTGGGGGAAAAAAGAAGAAGCCACTTTCGTTGGAAGTGGCTTCTCGCTTCATTTTTTGAAAAAGGCCAACAGTGCCCAGCGACGCTCTTGCCGCTTTTTGAATTTCGGCAGATCGCGGTAAACGTCGACTGCCTCGGCAAAGGCACGCTTTGCCTGCTGCGGCTGCTGCAGTTGCGCA
>JBLNEJ010000048.1:0-9343 GCA_050262535.1 Clostridia bacterium | reverse complement strand
TCGCAGAACCGGAACCGTCACATTCCCGCCTGCCAGCAGTGCACCGAGATCAACGGGCCGCAGCTTGTGACGGCCAGGCAAAATGACCTCGCCTACAACTACATCCTCACCAATCGGACGGATATGCTGCCAAGGCGCGACCGCCTCCAAAATTTCAACCGTTTCCTCGTCGATCTGATGAATGTTTTCGATCATAATGACCGCATCAAAGCCGTCTGGAATCGGATCACCCGTATCAACAACGACATAGTCGTGCTCCAAGCGCAATCGGATCGGATGCTGTTCATCGGCTCCATAGGTGCTCTCGGCACGAACGGCAATTCCATCCATGGCCGAAGCATGATAATTGGGCATGGAAACCTTGGCATAAATCGGCTCTGCCGTCACACGCCCCAATGCTTGCGGCGTCGGAATGACTTCCACACCGGGGGTGAATGAAACTTTCTCCAGCAGCTGGTGCTGCGCCTCATGAAGCGGTGTATCTTCCAAGTAGATTTTGCGCATGGTTCTCCTCCTGCAATCGACGCTCTAGTGAAAAAGATGTACTTTTACCATTTCGCCTTCCAGAATCCCTTCCTTGTTCGCCACAATCTCCACCATGCCGTCGCTTTCAACCAAAGTGGAGATGAGACCCGACTTGCCAAACACCGGTACAGCCCACAAACCATCGGGTCGTTCCTCCAGCTTCACACGAATATAGTCCGTTCTTCCAACGGCAGACGGGATGTTCCGGGCAATGCGAGCAGTCAGCCGCTTGTCCACCTTGGATGGACGAATGCCCTGAAGCTGTTCAATGATCGGAACGGCAAACAAGTGAAAAATAATCAACGCGGATGCAGGATGCCCGGGCAATCCCATCACCGGCTTATCCTCAGCACGCGCGATAATCGTTGGTTTCCCCGGTTTGATCGATACGCCGTGCACCAACACCCCCGGTTTCCCCAGAGACTGCATGACCTGCACCGAGAAATCGCGTGTCCCAACAGAGCTGCCGCCAGACAGCAGGAGAAAATCAACTTGCTCATAAAGCTCTTTGGCTTTTGCCATGAAAGCATCATAATCATCGTTTACAATGCCACCATAAACGATTTTGGCACCGAGCTGTTTGGCAGCCGCGCTGATGGTCATGCTGTTGATGTCGCGCACTTCGCCGGGCGCCAGCACCTTTTTGTCAGCAGGCACGACTTCATCGCCGGTAGAAAGGATGCCGATCACCGGACGCGGATACACCCTGACACTCGTTTTGCCGATTGCTGCGAGCACCCCCAAATCTTGAGGGCGGAGGCGCTGGCCTGCGCTCATGACAAGCGCCCCCTTCTCGACGTCATCGCCAGAACGGATCAGATTTTCACCGGGAGCTGCATGGCGATACACATTCAGCAGATCACCCACTTCCTCCACGTGCTCGATCATGACCACCGCGTCCGCTCCTTCCGGCAGCATGCCCCCTGTGGGAATGGCCTGCGCTTGTCCTTCTTTTAATGGAAGAACAGCTGCTTTGCCCATTTCGATTTTTCCGGTAACGTCAAGAAAAGCTGGCAGAGAATCGGAGGCTCCGAATGTATCCTTGGCCTTTACGGCATATCCATCCACCGTTGAACGGGTAAAATGCGGCACTTGTTCCTGTGAAACGACATGCTCTGCCAGTACCATTCCAAGTGCCTCGTCAAGCTGTACCTCGACCGGCTGCCGGAACGGATGGAACTCCCTTGCAATCACAGCCAGCGTCTCGTCTACGGTTTTTACATTAAAAAACTTCATGTGAGCCTCCATCTGCTTACGCTGTTCAGCTTGGTAGCATTTTTCGTTATAATGAAAAGAAAAAGGAGAATTGTCTGATTATGATCGTAAAAGTATTCGCCAATTTCCGCGAAATCTGTCAGGGTAAAACGGTTGAAGTCTCCACTGAAAACGGCAAACGGGTCATCGACATCTTGGAAACGTTGATCAAGAAGTATCCCGCACTCGAAGAGGAGGTCTTTACACCGGAGCGAACACTCAAACCGTTCGTGCATGTTTTTATCAACGGACGCAACGTCATTCATGCAGAAGGGCTTCAGACACTTGTCGGTGACGAGGATCAGTTTGCACTGTTCCCCCCGGTGGCAGGAGGCTGAGAATGGTCGAAAAATCGCTTGAACTCAGGGGCATCCCGCTCTCACATCTTGTTATGTACCTTACCGAATGCGGCGGCAAACCTTCCGGCCAAGATCTGCCCCTGGTCGTACACGGGGAAAGGTGGCAAGCGGAAGTTTTGCGGGAGGAGACGGTAACGATAACATCCCGCTTTCACGTCAACGCCGTCTTCATCACCTTTCGCGCTGACGATGCGAACGAGCTCGAACAGTTGCTTGGGCGCTTTACGATCAAGGTCAGACGAGTTGGCGGTTAGGCAGAAATGCCCCACCCGAAAAAGCGGAGCGCTTGAGCGGGCGGGGACTCTTTTTGCTTACAAAATGCTAAGTTCCTTCAGCTTCTGCTCAGGCACGACGCCATTTTCCCAACCGCGCACCTGGTAGTATTCCTCGAGCATGATGTCCATTCGGCTGACATACCCCGCGCTGTTGCCCGTCGCCGGTTCATCGGTAAACCGCTTCGGCAGGTAGTCGTCCTCGCGCTTGTCAAAGCCGGCAAGATTGTTGTAGTGGCGCTCCAGATTGTAAATGCGCTCACCGATTTTCATCACATCATCAGCCGTTACTTCAAGCCCGGTCATGGTGGAATATTGCTCGGCGTAGTTCTCGGCATTTTCCGAGAACGAGGAGAATTTGCAAATGTTCATCGAGTCGGAGAAGGCAAGCAAGTCCTGGAACACCTTCAGCAGCTCGCCTTTCCCTTCCGGCTTCAATCGGTCGGTCGGCATCGGAATTCCGGCGATCTCACTAGCGACAGTGTAGCCGCGCAGATGGCAAGCACCGCGATTGCTTGTCGCATAGCCAAGGCCGATCCCCTGAATACCGCGCGGGTCATAGGCGGGAATCGATTGTCCCTTGACCACCATCGCCAGGTTTTCATCGCCGAAATGTTTGGCGGCACGTGCAGCGCCGTCTGCCAATACATCGCCGATGCCCTTGCGGAAGACCAGCATTTCCGTAAGCTCGATCATCCGGTCGGCATCGCCCCAATCGATCTTTTCCTCGGTCAGTCCTTTTTCATATGCTTCCATCATGCAGGACAGCGTGTTGCCGAGTTCGATCGTATCGAAGCCGTATTCATTGCACATGTTGATCAAATAGGAGATCGGCGCGGCATCGCTCACGCCGCAGTTCGCGCCAAGCGCCCAGCCCGACTCGTATTCAAAGCTTTCCACGCGTGTTTTGTACTTGCCTTCCTTCACTTCTACTTCTTTCTTGCAGGCAACCGGACAGGCGTGGCACGTGTTGTCCGCTACGAGCAGCGTCGCGTTGACCGTCTCACCGCTGTGCCCTTCCGCCGCTTCCCAGGTCGTATACTTGGAGTTCATGGTTGGCAGCGCGCCCACCTCGTTGATGATGCTGGTCAATACGTTCGTACCGTAAACGGACAAACCGCCCTTCTTCGGAGCAGTCAGGCCGCCTTCCATAATCGCTTTTAGCGCTTTCTGGTTGGCTTTCTTGTACTCCTCTTCCTGGACTGGAGTTGGCATGTTGCCTTTTTGCGCGGCTTTGATGACGATGGCCTTCAAATTTTTGTACCCGGCTACCGCCCCGGTGCCACCGCGCCCTGCCGCGCGGTCATGTTCATTGATAAATCCGGCATAGCGAACGAGATTTTCACCCGCTTGCCCGATGCAGATGACGCTCAGGTCATCTTTTCCATAACGCTCTTGCATTGCTTTCACGGTCGCGCGTGTGCCTTGGCCCCACAAATCGCTGGCGTCTTTCAGTTCGCCCTGGCCATTTTCGATGTACAAATAGACAGGCTTGTCGCTTTTTCCACGAAAAATGACGTTGTCAATGCCTGCCCACTTCAAGCGTGCTGCTGACCAGCCGCCCATGTGGGAGTCTGTCACCGTTCCGGTCAACGGGGACTTCGTGACCATGCAAAGACGTCCGCTCATCGACGAGCGCGAGCCTGTTACAGGCCCAGTCATCAAGCACAGAAGGTTCTCTTCCGAAAACGCTTCCACTTTTGGCCCGTTGTCCAGCATGTACTTGACACCAAGTCCACGGCCGCCAATGTATGTTTTGGCAAGCTCTTCATTGATTTCCCGATAATCGACAGAACCTGTGGACAGGTTTACCAGGATTTCACGATTTTTAAAACCACCGATCGTCATACTTGCTTCCCCCATTTCTTCAATGAAAGTAAAATTAAACAATACCATCCTAGTTCGACTAGTATGTGGCATTTCCTTCCGGTAGACCACGAAAAAACAGCAAAATTAGTAAGATTTCGATGATTTCCTTGGTATATTTTCTCAAATTATGTATTGCCTTCACAACGAATTTTGAAGTATGTTAGACATATACCAACTAGGACTTGTTCAACCTAATTAAACCAAACTAAAACCAACTCAACCAAACAACTGGAGGTGATTGGATGAAAAGTGAATATTTGACACCGGAAGATGTTGCGGCGGAATTGAAACTTTCAAAATATACCGTCTATGAGATGATCAAGCGTGGAGAGCTTCCTGCTTCCAAGCTGGGAAGATCGCTTCGCATCTTACGCACCGATTTGGATACGTTCATGAGCGGGCACAAATCACGTGACGATCTTCTTTTACCAGGCGGCTTCTCACCGGGGTTCGTTCGAAGGGAACCACAGCTATTGGAGCTTTATTTTGCCGGGAGTCATGACTTGACCATTGATTTGCTCACCCAGCATCTTGCCCTACGAGGCATTACCCTGCTGCCTGCCTTCTGCGGCAGCCTGGACGGCTTGATTGAGCTGTACAAAGGGCGAATCGAAATGGCAGGCTGTCATTTGCTGGACAAGGTCTCGGGAGAATATAACCTTCCTTATATTCAGTGCTTGCTTCCCAATGAGGGTGTCAGCGTCATTAACCTTGTGTCACGCTGGCAAGGGTTCATGGTGCCGCGAAACAATCCGCGTATGATCACGAGCTGGCAGGAGTTTTTTTCCGGCAATCACCGGATCGTGAATCGACAGCGCGGCTCCGGTACACGAATTTTGCTTGATTACCATCTGCAGCAGCTAGGCTTGCCAGCCGACTCCATTCCTGGCTACGAGATGGAAGCGACGACACATTATGCGACTGCTGCCGCTGTTCTGAAGGGAGACGCAGACGCTGCGCTAGGAATTGAAAGCGTTGCCAGAGGAATGGGACTGGACTTCTTCCCGATCCAGGAGGAACGCTATGATCTCGTTATCCCTACCCATCTTCTGGATCAGCAACGATTTCAGTACGTTCTGGAGGTTCTCAAAGACCCTCAATTCAAGCAGGCGGTTGTTGCACAAGGCGGCTACAACGTCTCGCGAACCGGCAAGGAAATTGCCAAAATCCTATAACCCATTTCATACGAAACCGAGGAGATGAACCCATGAAACGCATTCGAGGATACCATATGATTTGCCTTCTGCTGCTTACCTTTTTGCTGTCTGCCTGTTCGTCTGCAGCCACCCAGCCTGTTGCCGCTCCTGAGTCGGCACCCACGCAGCAGCCGGCGGCGGAGCAACCTGCCAGCCCCTCTGCTTCCCCAAAAGAAATCACCTTGGCGACCACAACGAGCACGCAGGATTCCGGATTGCTGGATGTCGTGCTGCCCGTGTTTGAACAAAAGTCCGGAATCAAGGTCAAGGTCGTCGCAGTCGGAACGGGACAAGCCATCAAGCTTGGCGAGGATGGCAATGCTGACGTGCTGCTTGTCCATGCCCGCAAGTCGGAAGACGAGTTCGTGGCAAAAGGCTTCGGGATCAACGCGTACGATGTGATGTACAATCAGTTCTATATTGTCGGACCTACCGACGACCCTGCCGGTGTGAAAGCAGCCAAATCGGCAAAAGAAGCATTCGCCAGCATCGCCGGCAAGAAAACGACATTTGTCTCTCGCGGGGACGACTCCGGAACCGACAAGAAGGAGAAAAGCATCTGGAAGGAAGCGTCGATCAAACCGGAAGGCGACTGGTACCTCTCCTCTGGACAAGGAATGGGTGCTACCCTGCAAATGGCCGATGAAAAAGGCGCATATACCCTTACCGATGAGGCAACCTACCTCTCTCGCAAACTGAACCTGCAGGTGTTGATGCAAGGTGATAAATCGTTGTTGAATCCATACGGAATCATTCAGGTAAAATCCACAACTAAGCCGGATGAAGCGATGCAATTGATTCAATTCTTTACCGGAGAGGAAGGGCAAAAGCTGATTGGCGAGTTCGGCAAGGACAAATACGGAAAAGGGTTATTCGTTCCAAACGCGAATAAACGATAGGAGTACGATGGCATGAATGTACCACTGGACATTCTAGAGGTCATTTGGCTTTCTCTCCAGGTAACAACAACGGCAATCATGATCGGGATGCTGATCGGCATCCCCTTTGGTGCCTTTTTTGGACTGTATTCATTTCCGGGAAAGCGACTGGCCATCATCCTTGTGTATACGTGCATGGGGCTTCCCCCTGTCCTCGTCGGTGTCATCGTCTACTTGCTGCTGTCGCGCTATGGGCCACTTGGTTCTCTCGGGCTTTTGTTTACGCCGGAAGCCATGATTATCGCCCAAGTCATTCTGGTCACGCCGATCATCAGCGGGCTCACCATGTCTGCTGTGCAAGCGAAGGAACGCGCCTTTTTTGAAACCGCCAAAAGTCTTGGGGCAAGTCCTGTCCAGCTAATCATCACGATTGTCAAAGAATCCCGTAAAGGAATTTGGTCAGGAATTGCCGCTGCCTACGGACGCGCGATATCGGAGGTAGGTGCCGTCATGCTGGTGGGTGGCAATATTGAACACCATACCCGGGTGATGACGACTGCTATCATTTTGGAAACGCGGATGGGCAATTTTACTTCGGGATTGCTGTTGGGACTTGTGCTGCTTGCCATCAGCTTCCTCTTCAACAGCTTCTTGATGGCAGGTGTGCTCGCACAAATGAAAACCAAGCGGAGAACGAACAGATGAGTACATTGACGTTACAACATCTCGCTGTCACCTATGCTGGAAAAACTGCTCTGCATGTGGAGCATGCTCAATTTCAACCGGGCTGTCTTTATGGGATTGTTGGTCCAAGCGGTTCTGGCAAAAGCTCACTCCTGCGGGTGATCAATTTGCTGGAGCGACCGTCTTCAGGGCTGATGCACATTGGGGAACACTCGGTTGATTTGACTACAGTGTCGCAGACCAGCACCTTGTCTTTGCAACGAACAATGGGCTTTGTTGCCCAAAAACCGTCCATGTTTCATGAAACCGTATTTGACAATGTGGCGTTGGGACTCAAATACCGCGGAGCCGATCGTGCCACCATTCGTTCAAGGGTGCGACAAGTTCTGGAGTGGGTGGAGCTGGGCGATTGCGCGAATCAGTTGGCAGACACACTGTCGGGTGGGGAAGCGCAGCGGATCGCTTTGGCGAGAGCGATCGTTTACGAACCCTCCCTATTGTTGTTGGATGAGCCTACAGCGAGCCTTGATCCTTATAACATCACGATTTTTGAACGTGTGGTCAAGCAGCTCCTAGCCAAGGGCAATCTTACCGTGTTGATGGTCACACACAATTTGGCTCAGGCCAAACGGCTTTGTGACCAGTGTCTGTTTTTGCACAAAGGAAAAATTGTGGAAGCAAATCGAACCGAGCTGTTTTTCCACTCCCCTGCTTCCAGGGAGCTTCACGATTTTCTCGATGGCCGCATGATCTATTGAGTGCATAGAAAGGAGTACAGAATGAATGCAGAGATGAAACAGCGCTACTCCCGGCAAATGCTGTTTGCTCCGATCGGCGTGAAAGGTCAGGAGCATCTGATGCAAAAGAAAGTGGCGATCGTCGGAATGGGTGCTCTGGGCACGGTGCTATCCAACCATATGGTTCGTGCAGGTGTCGGTGGTGTTCGGCTGATTGACCGGGATTTCGTCGAGGAGAGCAACTTGCAGCGGCAAATGCTCTATGACGAAGAGGATGCACGGCAGCATCTGCCAAAAGCGGTCGCTGCCATGAACAAATTGCAGAGAATCAATTCTGGAGTAAACATCGACGGGATCGTTGCAGATTTGCATGCAGGCAATGCCGAGGATTATTTGGCAGATGCGGATTTGATTCTGGATGGCTCGGACAATTTCCAGGTACGATATTTGATCAACGATGTTGCCGTCAAGCACAACATCCCCTGGGTGTATGGCGGTGCTGTCAGCGCACGCGGCATGGTATCCGTAATTCGTCCCGGACTGACCCCCTGCTTTCGTTGCCTCTTCCCCCATGCGCCAGCAGGGCGCGGCGAAACGTGCGATACCGTCGGGGTGATCGGTCCGATTATCCACATCGTAGCGTCCTATCAGGCGACCGAAGCGCTGAAGCTGTTGACAGGCAATGAAGACCAGGTGAATCCAAACCTGGAGCAGTTCGACATCTGGGCGAATGAACATATGCAAATGAACGTGGCAAAGGGGCGTAACCCGAACTGCCCTGCATGTGGTACGCATCGCTTTGATTATCTGGATCTTAACGGAATGGAAGCAGACGAATTTACCACGCTGTGCGGACGAGATACCGTACAAATCAGCCCGCTGCATGCCATACATGTCGACTTCTCCGAATTGTCCGAGCGCTTTCGCTTGCTTGGACGCGTCGAGGAAAATGCCTTCTTGTTGCGCTTTCATGTCGACGATTATACACTTGTTTTTTTCAAGGACGGACGCGTTCTCGTACAAGGGACTCATGACGTGGCCGTTGCCAAATCACTGCATGCCAAATACGTCGGTCATTGAAAATCAGCGAATCGCAAAAAACCAACTCCGCCATCGAGTTGGTTTTTGTTTTCTCCACGACAGTTGACCTAGATCAAATAGCGGAGATATACATAAATACTTGCGATCACAACCGAGATCAGCATCAACGGGAACCCGATCTTCAAATAGTGGACGAATGTAATCGGATGCCCCTCTTTTCCCGACATGCCCGCGACGATGAGATTGGCGCTTGCACCGATCAATGTCCCGTTTCCACCGAGACATGCACCAAGTGCCAGGCTCCACCAGAGCGGTTCTAAATCGCTAATTCCCATGCGCCCCATCTCCTGGATCAACGGGATCATTGTGGCTACAAACGGGATGTTGTCAATAAACGCGGAGGCGATCGCACTAAGCCACATGATCAGCATCGACGCGGCAACCAAATCTCCACCCGTCAAATCCACCGCTTTCTCGGCCAACTGGGCAATGACTCCTGTCTCGATCAACCCAGAAACAAGAACAAAC
>JBLNEJ010000047.1:0-18576 GCA_050262535.1 Clostridia bacterium | reverse complement strand
CGAGTATGTAAGCAGTCTCGATCAGGTTTTAGCTGCTGATAACCAATTGACCGATCTGACTCCGTTAAAAAACTTACAAAATCTAAAGATTCTGGACCTCAGCAGAAATCAAATCCATGATCTTTCGCCCCTGTTGAATCTGATCAATTTGGAAAAACTGATCATCCAATCCAATCCGCTGAATGAAGAGAGCCAAGCGGTGATTGAGGAGCTGCGAAAAAACGGTGTTCGGGTCCTTGATGACAAAGCAGGGAGGGTTCTTCAAGAAATCACCGTCAACTCCGACCGTGTCACGGTACGGGCAGGGGAGGATGTTCAACTGGAGCTAACTGCCAATTATAAGGACGGTTCAACGGAAGATGTAACGGCGCTTGCGCAGTGGTCCAGCTTTGATCCAGGAATCGTCTCCGTCGAAAAGGGGAGGATTCATGGACATCGAGCAGGAGAAACCTTGATTCTCGTCAGTTATAAGGGAAAGCAGACAATGCTGATAGCGATTGTTGAATAAACATAGTGGTGAGAAGACAGAGCGGCTTTTCCTGAATGGAGGGCCGCTCTGTTTTTTCCTTAACGTATAAGAATTGATAAGCGTGAGCGCTTATTAATTCTGGAGCGCAAGAAAAAATTCCACTACAAAGAAGAACCAGCTTCCTTGAAAGGACTTCTGAATGAAGTTTTTTCTTACGGAGCTAGGCGTGCAGTGACTGTACCGGCTGTTCCGCGGGCTTGCCAAAATGATACCCCTGGAACAACTGATAGCCCATCCCCCTGACGCACTCGAAATCACGCCTATCTTCAATCCCCTCCGCCAGTGGAATGGATTGAATTTCCCGTGCCACCTGAATGATCTTGTTCGCCATGCGCTGTTTGAGCGGATCGGTGGCGATGCCGTGCACGTATTTTCGATCGAGCTTCATGTACGCAGGCTTTAGCTCACGCAATACGTCCAATGTGCTGTAGCCTTCTCCGACGTCATCCAGGGCATATTCGAAGCCGTGCTCCCGGTAGAAGCGAAGAATCGCCTTCAAGTGCTCAAGATCGTCGACTTTTTCCGATTCCACGACCTCAAAAACAAAATGGGCCGGATTGGCTCCTGTTTTGCGGGACATCTCCAGAGTCGTTTTCAGACAATGCTCAGGGGAATAGATGGAGGTAGGCAAAAAATTGATGAACATCTTCTGATTGCCCAATTTCGGTGCCTGTTTCACGGCGGTCAATCTGCATAGCTTGTCCAGCGCATAAAGTCGATTGCGTTTTCTGGCCGATGAGAACAGTTCAATCGGCGGGATGAGTGTTCCGTCGTCCCGGAAAGACCGCGAGAGAATCTCGTGCCCAAAAATCTGCTCCTGTGCATCGACGATTGGCTGGAAAAACGGAGTAATTCGCTCAAGCTTGATGACATCGTCAATCCATTGAGACTCAAGGACGGAAGGGATATTGCGCAACGGCTCCCACTCTCCGTTTTCGATGCGATAGAAGATGGCTGCAAGATTCATATGCTCGTTGCAGAAATCAAACAGCTCCGCCATTGCCTCTTCGGGCACTGTCAACCGGTTTCCGATTTGCTGAACCGGCTGTTGCAACATCCGAAAATGTTCTGCCAAAATCGGAAGCATGCGTTCATTCTCTTCTCCCTCAAAACGAACCTGGTACCGCAAGCGAGCGGCAAAACAACTGTCACAAGCCACATGCATTCCCCCTTCGGATGGTTTTTTGTGTAATCAAGTCAGGAATTGATTGGGAATTATATTGTACAAACATTATACAACATTGTGACGAGGTCATATATACCATGAATGTCGGTTCGTGCTTCTTCTAGCACATTTCAGCGTTCGGGAAGGATAAGTATACATAAAATATACTTTCGTGTAGTAGAAGGTGAATTACAGCGGTGCTAAGATTTCAACATTACAAATAAACTTTTCAAAGAATGGGAGTATTGAGTCATGAATGAAAAAGGAAGAGTGGCGCTCATATCCGGCGGAGCGCGGGGGATCGGAGCAGCGGCGGCATTAGCATTGGCACAGCAAGGGACAAAGATTGTTGTCAATTATGCGGAACAAGAAGCGGCTGCACAAGGCGTTGTCGCTCAGATAAAAGCTCATGGCGGTGAGGCCATTGCGATCAGAGCCGATGTCCGCGATGAGGAGCAGGTTCACCGGATGGTTTTGCAAGCGGAACAGACATTTGGAGGGATCGACATACTGGTCAGCAATGCCAATATGGCGTTTGTCATGAAACCGCTTCTTCAGATGAAGTGGAATGAATTCTCACAAAAGCTGAATGATGAAATGAAAGCGGCATTTGTGTTAACACAGGCGCTTGCTCCGGCAATGATTGAACGCCAATATGGAAGATTAATTTATATTTCGAGTTCTTCCTCAGATCTCCCCACACCTTATTTGGGGGCGCATGGTGTGGCGAAGTCCGCTTTGAATTCCTTTGTTAAATATATCGCACAGGAGATGGGGCCATACGGCATTACAGCCAACACAGTGTCTCCCGGACTTGTACAAACGGATGCTTCACGTGATACACCACAAGAAGTGAAAGACCAAATCGCTGTAGCGACGCCGTTGCAGAGAGTGGCCGTTCCTGACGACATTTCAGGCGTGATCGCCTTCCTGGCGAGTGAAGAAAGCCGCTTCCTGACCGGAACCTGCACGCATGTAAATGGCGGTTTCCTCATGCAATAGTCGGGGGGCGGGGGATTTAAGGATGATGCGGAAATGCCAGATTAAGTTCCGACACTCAAACGACTGAAAAGGATCGATCAGACATGGAAAAAGAGAGAGAAGCGCTGCCGATTTATTTTGATGGCAGAATGACCGAGGAACGAGCCAACGAGCTGGCGGAGGTTTTTCGGAAAAATGACAAGCAGGGAAAAGAAGAGTTGAACGGTTCTACACTACCGCCGTTTGTGGGGAATCCTTATCAGTGGTAGGATTCCGACAATTGGGTGTGAGATGGGAAGTTCGGTCAACGTTGTTTTCCAACGAAAATCTGTAAGAATCAAGAGCAATATAAAAAGGCTAAACTCCCGATCTAGCAAGGGGTTTAGCCTTTTTTTACATATTCGTTTCAATTACTCCATATGCACCGTCTCCTGCACCTTAACCATCGCAGGCTGACTGATCAACCCAAGCCTCCACAACGCGAAGCCCTTCAGATCATACCGTTTGGCCAATCCGATCTTCTGATTGACTGACTGTTCATTTTCGCTCCCCATGGAGATGCCCAGGATCAATTTTTCCTTGGGAACTTGCGCCAGCGCCAGCTTGATCGCCTGATCAACCCTGTTCATGGGCTCAGGGCTTTTCTCGTTTTCGTAGGCGTACGCCATAATCACGAGGTCATCGGCCAGCGTGCCTAGCGTCGCATAATCATACCCCTGGTACGCCCCGTTCAGTGGATGGAGCACAAGGGTCAGCTTGGTGCCCCGCTTGCCTGTTTCGCTCGCGAGCGCACGGACAAACTCATTATAGTTCTGCTTGATTCCGGTCGGATCACCATTCATGCCAAGACCCTCAAAATCGAGCACAACGCCTTCCATGCCTTTTTCCTGCACAATTTCGAGGATATCGGCAATAGCTTTTTCCTGCAAGCTTCTGTCAGTCAACAAGGTCGTCAATTCGCCATTCCCATCACCTGCAAAAACCATCAAATAAGGGGCGGTGCCTCCAGCTCGAGCGTCCTCAATAATCATTTCGGGAGTTGTGGTATCAGCCGGCTTGGGCCAGTAAAAATCGTTGCCCTGCAAGGTGAGCCTGCCATCCTTGCCGATCCGGCTCCAGCCAAACGCGACCGAATCAAACCGGGAAATCAAGTCACGCTGTGCAAACGAAGAAATGGCGTAAAAGGCCAGACTGTACATGTCCCGTGCTGGAGATGCAATCGACACTGTTTTGGTGGAGGATTCCCAGCCAACTTTGGCACCGAACTGCTCGCTGAAGAATCGAAGTGGAATCAGCGTGCTGCCGTTCGTTTCATAGGGAGCTGTAGCAAGCGTAACGGTTTGTCCGTTAACGGAAATGTGCGGGTTGCCCAGCTGCATGACAACCGTTTTGGCTGTTTGGGCGTTCTGTTGGGTTGCAGTAATGGTTGAGGTTTGTCCTTCCCATTGCACATCAACGCCCATTGCCTCTGAGATGGCGCGGAAGGGAACCATCGTCGTGCCTTTGACGATAACCGGTGGCGTCGGGAAGGATAATGGATAGCCGTCCAATAGGATCGTAGCCATCTTGGTGGCAGCTGTTGCAGGCATCTGCAAGCTTGTCAAACAACTGAACGACATGGCAAGAGAGAGAGCGATTTTCCAGATTCGTTTCATGAGAGACATCCTCGCGATTGGATTTGTTATTTCCTGAATACTTATACCATTTATTGTGAATTGAATGCAATGACAATTTGCAGGAAACGTGGATGGGGCAAGGCACGTTTGCAAAAAAAAATGATTTCCAATAAATAACTTTTCTGGTTCTGAGCAAGCTAGGAAGGTGAGAGGGAGTCGCACGAATCGAGGAAACGGAAAGGATGATGAAACATGGATAATCGAAAGCTGGCCGGGATGTTGACAAGCGTACTGGTCCTCCTTGTCTTGATCAGCGGAGGGGCGGTGCAGGCAGCGACGCAGCAATCGGACGCCGTTTGGCATGAAAAGGGGAAGCATGAACAAAAGACGGATATGCAGCCGTTGCTCGATCTGTTCAAGATGACGAAGGAAGAATTGAAGCAGGAGCTGCGGGCAGGCAAATCGCTTGCCGACATTGCCCGGGCAAAAGGGGTGCCGACAGACAAGGTGATTGCCGTGCTCATCAAGCAGCGGGAGCAACGGCTGACAGATGAAGTGAAAGCGGGCAGACTGACACAGGCACAGGCGGATGAACTGCGCAAAAGATTGCCCGAGCTGATGCAAAAGCGGTTGGAGTACCGCCATACCGACAAAATGCATCACAAACGCGTGATGCTATGGAAAAATGCTGAACTGCAAAAGCTGCTGAAGCTGGATGAGCAGGCGCTGCGAGCCGAATGGAAATCAGGCAAATCACTCGCCGAAATCGCCCAGGAAAAAGGGGTTTCGCGGGAGGAGCTGTCCCGACTGATCGCCAAGCACCACAACGAAATTTTGCAAAAGGCCGTGGAGGAAGGCCGATTGTCCAAAGAAAAAGCGGAAGAAATGAAGGCGCGGACCGACGAATTCGTCAAGCACGTGATTGATAAGAAACGGCAGCAGCCGACCCATGTACGTGAAGGGGAGGAACACAAGCACCAGCAACATGACTAAATAGGGAAGCTCGTGACAAACGAACAGCCACCTTTTGCTGAAAAAAGCAGGGTGGCTGTTTGTCGTTTCCGGTGCCGCCCAAACAGGAAAGGCACCTGGAGTTTCAGGGATAATGTGCGGTTTTGCCTACACATTTTACCAGTATTCAATTATGCTAAAAAGTATTGCTTAGATCGCTCCTACACGCTTTCACCTTGTCAAACCGTAAAGGAACCGACTAATGTACGAAGTTCCTCGGACATTTTCGCCAGTGAGGATGCAGAGGAGGAGACCTCCTCCATTGCAGCCAACTGTTCCTCCGTCATGGCTGATACGGTTTGCGTGTTGGTCACAACGGTTTTGGAGCCTTCAGCCATTTGGGCGGCCGTGTGGGCAACCTGTTCCGTGCCGGACGCGATTTGTTGAGCTGTTGCTGAAATTTGCTGGATCTGACTGGCAACAGCATCATTGTATCTCGTAATTTCGTAAAAACGGTGACCGGCTGATTCGACTGCGGCGATTCCATCGTTTGTTTTTGTGATGCTTTCGTTCATGCTTTCCATAGCGTGCCGGGTGTTTTGCTGGATGTTTGCAATGATGCTTGTAATCTGACCGGCGGAATGTGCCGATTGCTCAGCAAGCTTGCGAACCTCATCCGCGACAACCGCAAATCCCTGGCCATGTTCACCTGCGCGCGCTGCTTCAATCGCGGCATTCAACGCGAGCAGATTGGTTTGGGTGGCAATGCCGGCAATGACATCAATAATGTGTCCGACTTCCTTGGAATGTTCCCCCATCTCCTCCACAACCGCCGCCAGATGGTTGACCGTTGTTTGAAGAGAGTTCATTTGGGCGACGGCTTGCTGGATGGTTTGGTTCCCTTCCGTTGATTTCTCGGAAGCCTGTGCAGAGAGAGCAGACGTCTCCTGAATGTTTTCGGTTATTTGATGAATGCCAACGGTCATTTGGTTTATGGCACTGACGCTTTCCTCTACACCTTTGTTTTGTTGTTCTGCGCTGACCACCACCTCTTGAATGGTGTAGCTGATCGTTTCCGAAGCTTTGCCGGATTGCTCCGCACTCGCTGACAATTGTTCGGATGAGGCTGCCACTCCTTCCGCGCTCAAGGTAATTTGGCGGATCAATCTCTGCAGACTTTCCTTCATCTGGTTGAACGATTCAGCAAGCTGACCAATTTCATCTCGATTTTTCACGCGAAGGTCCGCTTGGGTCAAATCGCCTTGGGCGACTTGGCGAGCGGCGGCAGCCAATTGAACGATGGGCTTGGAAATCATGCGTGACATGAAATAACCAATCAGGATCGCCAGTACAAGTGAAATGGAGCTGATGAGCAGCATATTGAACGTGGCGGTATCGACCATCCGGGTATTGGTTTGGCTTCCTTCTGTCATCAATGCTTGTTGTTTGGTCACGATCGCGTCAACGGTAGGCTCCAGCTGTCTGCCCAAGGGAAGAACCTCGTCGTAAAAAAACTGCATCCATGCCGACCGATCAGCGCCTTGCTGCTGCATCGTGATCAGCTGGCTGTACTTTTCGTGAAACAGCTTGCCGAGCTGAGCCATTTTGTTCAAGGCATCCTTGTCGTCATTGCTTTGAATGAGCGGCAATGTCGTCTCGATCAGTTGGTTCATTTGCTGATATGCAGAATCCAGACTGTCGAGGAACTGCTTATCCTCGGTCAAAAGATAGCCACGCAAGCTGTTGGACTGCTTGATGGCTTGAACCTGTAATTTTTGCGAATTCGACAAAATCACTGCTCGCCGATCCGTTAAATCGGTATAGGAGGTATCCACCTCACTGAGGTAGTAGTAGGAGATTCCTGCCACAATCGTGAGCAGGAAGGCAATGCTGAGAAAGGCACTGACTAGTTTTTTACCGATGGTTAGAGTCAAGATAAGTCCCTCCATAGAGTTAGTAGAAATCGCGTGTCGCACAATGTTTGTTGTACGACAACTGAAAGGAGATCGTTTCCTCGTGAAAGAGAAAAGACAATTGCTAGAAATGGGTACATTGCCTCCTGCAGGGGCGCAGACTGATGAACAAATCATCCGCATGTTTCTCAGTCTGTTGAGCCAATCGGCTTACACTGTCCGAAACTACAAGCGCGCGATTGAGCTGTTCCGGCAGTTTATCGCATACATGCCCCTGGGAGAAGTAACGTGGAGAGAAATCGAGGCTTTTAAACTAAGCCTCACCCATGGTTTAGCTACGCCAAAACAAGTCCCCATGGCACCGGCAACAGTAGCGAGTCTGCTGGCCCCCATACGCTCCCTTTACAAATGGGGAAGTGACCCGAGTATCGGGCTTTTTCAGCGGAATCCAACGACCGGCGTTCGCACCCCAAAGGTTTCCGTTACGAGCAAGAATCATTATTTGACCAGGCGAGAAGTAATCATCTTCTTGAATCAGCTAAAAACGCAGGGATTGCGGGATTATCTGATCGGTCTGACGCTTGTGATGCTCGGTTTGCGTGTCTCGGAACTGATTGAAATCAAATGGAAGGACTTCCATTGTGACCCTGCGGAAACTTCGATTTGGTTGACAATCGAGCGAGGAAAAGGGGGCAAGTTGCGAGATGTGAAAGTCCCGCCGATGCTTTGGGTAAAGTACAAAGAGTACGTACAAGCTGTCGTTCATCTAGACCCGTACCTTCAGCTGTTTCCTTTGTCTGTAAGACAAGTGGAGCGAATTGTGCGGCTGGCTCGGGAGAAATGCAACATCGGAAAAAAAATTACCCCGCACTGGCTGCGTCACACCAATGCCACACTCGCTTTGTTGAACGGGGCATCCCTGCAGCAGGTACAGGAAAATCTCGGGCATTCGCATATTACGACGACACAACGCTATCTCCATACGGTGGAACAAATGCAAAAAGCAGCCCCGGATTACGTCGAAAGCTGCCTAAAAGAAGCGATTAAAATGTAAAATTAGTGTGGAAAGGTTGAATCAGTTTGGTCAATTCTCTATAATTTGGGTGAAGTTAATAAGAACGTGCATTTTTTTGAAAGTACGGAACATTTTCCGCAGAATAATCGACAATAACTGTCGTACAACAAACATTGTACGACAATCATTCACATAGAGAAGGGGCGCAGGATCATCATTCTGTCAGCCCCTTTATGCGTAGTATGTGCATCAGCGGCAGAATCATGCAGTGGACCCGTTGCAGCAGTTTGGAGAATTTTTGTATAATTCCTAGTTGACAAATTGGTATTAGTGATTGTATATTCAATATGCTTATAAAAATGAGAATATATACTTTACTCTTATCCAGAGAAGGCTGAGGGACAGGCCCTATGAAGCCCGGCAACCTAGCATGCGAGAGACAATTCTTTGCAAGCCAAGGTGCTAACTCCTACAGGTAGATTCGATTTTACCTGACAGATAAGAGGCGGGAATCGTTGATGAAAGCCTCTTTCTGTTGTGGAAAGGGGCTTTTTTGATTGAAGAAGCATGTTCCGGTCCTTTGGGTAAGGGAAAACAGAAAAGGGGTAAATCACGATGAAAAAGCGTTCAAACATTTTCCTTTTGCTCACGCTGGCAGCCTCGCTCGCCTTGACCGCATGCGGAGGAGCCAAGGAAGAGGGCGGTTCTAACGCATCCGGAGAAAAGGCGAAGCGGATCGCGCTGGTAATGCGTCAAAACGTCGGTACGTTTTCCGCACAGTATATCAACGGGGTAAAAACCGAAGTCGAGAAAAACGGTGGGGAATTGACCGTATTCAACGCTGAGGGTGATCTGGCAAAAATGGCATCCAATCTCGATGCAGCGGTAAATCAGCAGTTCGACGGCATCCTGATCGACCATGGCACGGCCGAAGCGTTGCAGCAGGGAGCGGAAAAAGCGGTCAGCCGCAAGATTCCGGTCGTTCTGTTCGATACCGATATCAAAATTGACGGCGTACCTGTCGTGGAGCAGGATGACCAAAAGCTGGCCGAGCTGAGCCTTGAAAAGCTGGCCCAAGACAGTGGCGGCAAGGGCAACATCGTCAAAATTTGGGTGGCGGGCTTTGCCCCAATGGAGAAGCGCCAAATTACGTATGAAGCGTTCCTGAAAAAATACCCGGACATCAAGGAAGCGGCTGCATTCGGTTCCGCAACCAACAATACCGCCCTCGATACACAGACACAGATGGAAGCGATCTTGAAAAAGTATCCGAACAAAGGCGATATCACTGCAGTGTGGGCTTCCTGGGATGAGTTCGCCAAAGGCGCTACACGTGCGATCCAGCAAGCCGGACGCAACGAGATCAAAGTCTATGCGATCGATTTGAGCGATGAGGATTTGCAATTGCTGCAAGAAGAGAACTCCCCTTGGGAAGCGACGGCAGCCGTAGATCCATCCAATATCGGGAAAGTCCATGCCGAGACCGTGTTCAAAAAGATTAAGGGCGAGCAGGTTCCAGCTAACGTGAAGCTGAACCCGGTGCTGGTCAACCGCACCGATTTGCCGAAGGACAAAAAGGTAACGATGGCCGATCTTTCGCAATACGTGAAGGATTGGGGCAAGTAAGCGACCAAGCAAGGAAGAACATGCAGATGCGGCGGCCATTCCCGTTGAGAAATCAACGGGAATCTTCCGTATTAAGGGGGTGCAGGCAGTGGCTCATTCCAGTTTGCAAATGACGGGAATCAAAAAAACCTTTTCCGGTGTACCGGCACTGCAATCGGTCGATTTCGAGCTGAGAGCAGGCGAGGTGCATGCGCTGTTGGGCGCCAACGGAGCGGGAAAAAGCACGCTGATGAAGGTGCTGACCGGTGCGTATCAGGCAGATGGAGGGACGATTGCGATTGACGGACAGCAGTTGTCCATCCAATCGCCGCAGGATGCCAAGGCGCTGGGCGTGCAATGTGTCTATCAGGAGGTGGATACGGCGCTGATTTCCTATTTGAGCGTGGCTGAAAACATTATGCTCGACCAGATCGTCCAGTCAAAAGCAAAGGGGCTGATGAACTGGAAGCGTCTCTATGCGGAATCGGAGCAGCTATTGAACCGCTTCGGCTTTTCTATCCCGGTGACGAAGCAGGTGGAGGAGTGCACGCTTTCGGAAAAACAGCTCATTCTGATTGCCCGTGCAACGGCCCAGAATGCGAAGTTCGTCATTTTCGACGAACCGACGGCTCCGCTCAGCACGAAGGAAAGTGAGCGGCTGTTTTCAATCATTGCCCAGCTGAAACAGGCGGGGGTCGGAATCATCTACATTTCGCACCGTTTGCCGGAAATTTTCCAGATTTGCGACCGGATCACGATCATGCGGGATGGCACGCGTGTCATCACGGCGGAAACCTCAGCGCTGACCATGGACGACGTGATCGCACACATGCTGGGGAAAAGCTTTGCCGAGGAGTTTCCCAAACTGGAGGTTCCGATTGGCGATACCCTGCTTGATGCAAAAGGGATGAAAGGCGGCAAGGTGCGGGGCGCGGACCTCAGCGTGCGTGAAGGCGAGATCGTCGGCGTCGTCGGCTTGGTCGGTGCAGGAAAAACGGAGCTCGCCCGTCTGCTTTTCGGGGCGGACGAGCTGGAGGCAGGCAAGATTACGCTGAAAGGAAAGCAGGTCAAGCTGCGCTCGCCGGAGGCTGCTGTCGATGCCGGGATCGTGCTTGTGCCGGAGGAGCGGCGTAAGGAAGGCATTTTTGTCGAGGAATCGGTCAAACACAATCTGTCGGTTGCCAGCCTTGGAAAATGGTCGCCACTTGGCTTTGTACGCAAAGGGCTGGAGGCTCTGCATGCAAAGGAGCTGGTGCAGAAGCTCGGGGTCAAAACCGCTGATATCGGTCAGCTGGTCGGCTATCTTAGCGGGGGGAACCAGCAGAAGGTGGCGATCGGCAAATGGCTGGAAACGAACGCAGCCATCTTCATGTTTGATGAACCGACCAAAGGCGTCGATATTGGGGCGAAAAGCGACATTTACCGCCTGATCGGTCAGCTTGCCCAGCAGAAGAAGGGCATCCTCTATTTTTCCTGCGAGTTTCAGGAGGTCATCGGCATTGCCGACCGGATTCTGGTGATGTTTGAAGGGAAAATCGTCAAAGAGCTGAGCCGTGCCGAGGCGACGCAGGAAATCATCATGTATTATGCAAGCGGGGGTGAGTAACGTGGAAGTAAGGAAGTTTAGTCTGTTTGACCTTGTATACAAATATGGAACGGTTGCCATTATTGCCATCGTCATGCTGCTGTTCAGTTTGACCAATCCGTTTTTCTTTACGTATGACAACATCACCGATATTTTGCGTTCCATCTCCATCGTGACGTTTGTCGCCATCGGTGTGACGTTTTCGCTGATTGTCGGCGGCTTTGACCTGTCGGTCGGGTCTACTGTATCGTTGACCACTGTTGTAACGGCATCGATGATGGTCTGGTATAAGCAGGGGCCGTTTGTCACCCTAGTGGTGCCGATTGTGCTGAGCTTGCTCGTCGGCTTGATCAATGCCTTTTTCGTGGTGAAAATCCGCGTGCCCGACCTGCTGGCGACGCTGGCGATGCTCTATATCGTCAACGGCATTCATATGACCTATTCCAAAGGCTACTCGATTTACGCCAACATGCCGATGAGCGACGGAACGACCGCACCTGGCAAATTCCAGGCGTGGTATCTATGGCTGGGCCAGGGCGAAATTTTGTCGATTCCGGTCCCGGTCATTCTGACCTTCCTGCTCGTTGTCATCACGCATGTGTATTTGACCTACACCAAGCAGGGCCGGATGCTCTACATGACGGGAGGCAATCTGGAAGCAGCCCGCCTGTCCGGGATTCCGGTCAATCGGTACCGTACGCTTGCCTATGTGCTGTCCGGCCTGTTTGCCGGACTCGGCGGCATGCTCCTGGCAGCCCGGATCGGAACGGGGCAGGTCAGCAGCGGCGGCTCGATGCTGATGGACGCTGTAGCCGCTTCCTTTGTCGGGTTCTCGGTGTTTGGCGCGGGCAAGCCGAATGTATTCGGAACGTTCGTCGGCGCGATCCTGATCGGGGTGCTGCTGAACGGGATGACGATGCTCAACCTGCCGTACTATGCGTATGACATCGTAAAAGGAACCGTGCTGGCTCTCGCGCTGGCTGTCACGTACTATCAGCTGCGCCGAAAGCGGAAAGCATAGCGGACAAGTAGAATAGCAATGGATGAGAATCCCCTCTGGTAAACCGTGTCAACTACGACATGGCCGTTTATCAGGAGGGGTTTTTGTATTGTCGATGCGTCTATCCCGCCATTGTCGTGCCTTGAATAAAACGGTTAACTGGTTAGGGCTTCCATGATCAAGTAGAATGAAGGGGGATTTGCATCAGGAAGGAAAGCCCATTCAGGAGGGAAAACAATAATGTACCTGACCCATGTCGATGTTGTGTATGTGCTTCTTTACGATCCGAAACAGGATCGCGTGCTCATGGTCGAGAACGAAACGTTTTGGAGCCTCCCCGGCGGAAAACGGGAGCACGGCGAAATGCTGAACGCTGCTGCCATACGCGAGGCCAAGGAAGAAACCGGGCTTGATGTGCGTGTGAGCGATATCGTACACGTAAGCGAAAAAGTGGTTAACATGGATCATGTGACATTCCTTACGTTTCGAGGAGAAATAACAGGCGGGATGATCGGCACCACCGATAGCGAGATTCAACAGGTCGCGTGGAAAAGCGTAGAAGAAGCAGAAGAGCTCATGCCGTATCTGGGCGATATTCGCAAGCTGCTGGAGCGCAGTGCTATGTATCTGATTCAACGGGGTAAGTGAAGCGAATGCTGTGAATCAATTCATGATGGCGGTCTTTGTTCACTAGTCTGAGATCCATCTACGAGACGCTTTCAATCTATGCACCGAAATGCTTGGAAAGCTGCTACGGAGGAAAGTGGAGAAAAAAGCGAGGGCTTTGGGACACCTGCCCAGGCGTAATGGAAAAAGCGGAACACGCCCTGCGTCCAACGTGTCAATCATACTCGAATCGCATGTTTTGGACGCATGTTCCGCTTTTGGAATGAAGCCGCCCAGGAATGACCCCAGCGCAAGTGTCCCAACCCCCCGGAGCGTTTTCTCCACTTTCCTCCTCTCCACTACAGCCTGATCCAGGGGCTGTTTTTTGTCATGTTGAAAGTTTGAAGAAATGCGTTACACTGAAGCAAACGAAATCCGATGCTGTGGATGATCCAAAAGGATGAAAAACATGAACCGAAAAGAAATAAAACTCAAGCGCATGCTCCAGTATTTGGTGGATGCCACCGTGGAAATCATCGAGGAAGAAGGAATCGAGAACGTCACCGCACGTAAGGTCGCTGATCGTGCAGGCTACACAGGATCGACGATTTATAACTACTTTGATGAACTTTCCCACCTGATCTACTTTGCTTCCATGCGTCTGGTGAAGCCCTATTTGCAGGAGCTTTCGGTCTGTCTGGAGGGTGGCGCCAATTATGTGGAAAAATACATACGCAGCTGGGAATGCTTTTGCAAGCACTCCTTTCATAACCCGAAGCTGTACCATGCCATTTTTATCGCTGATCTGGGCAAAAAACCCGAAGAGATGCTGGAGCATTATTTCACCATCTACTCAAGCGATTTGATCGGCATGCCGGAGGAGATCAAGCCGCTCTTGTACAACCCTGATCTGACCTCGCGCAGCAAGGCGCTGCTGGAGCTTGCCAAAAAAGAGCGGGATCTCGACGACAGGGTGATTGAAGAAGTCAACGAGATGGCTGTGCTCATCTGGGAGGGCATGATGACGACGCTCCTGAACAAAAGGCGCGAGATGGACCCGCAGCAAGCGATTGACAAAACGATGCATTACATCCACGCGATCATGAATACACTCGATCATCCGAAATGATAGGAAAAGCCGTGCTTCGACGAATGAAACGAAGCACGGCTTTTCCTTTTATCTTTCCCTTGACCGTCTTGTTGGTGAAGAGGATAATGTCTATTATAAATTTTAACGCGTTTTAAAAATGAACACGTTCTCTAAATTCGATATCGAGGTGATTGTACGATGGAAGCTATAAAAGAACAATTTGGATTGATCGATTGCGACGTACATCCTGTGCTCAGCGACTTCAATGAGCTGGTTCCCTATCTGGATGAATCGATTCAGCAGTACATGAACATCGGCAAATTCGCAAAGGGGGCGCTGTCCAAGCAGAACAGCGGCTCGTTCAAGTTCCCGTCTTCGGCATATGCGAACCCGCTGCCAGTGCCGCTGCGCGCCGATGCATTTCCGCCCAATGGGGATATTCCGGGCAGCGACCCTGCGTTTTTGGCGAAGTATTTGTTTGACAAGTGCCAGACGAAGTATGGCATCCTGAACATCGGTCACGGCACGATGGCAGCCTTCCACAATGTCGAGGTAGCGGCCAAGTACACGTCGGCCGCCAATGACTGGCTGTACGACAAATGGGTAAAAAGCGATCCCCGCTACCGGATGACGATGGAGATTACGCCGCTTGACCCGATGCTGGCGGTGCAGGAAATCGAGCGGATCGGCAAGCGGCCGGAAATCGTCGGGATCAACATGCACTGCGTTAACATTCCGCTGGGCAAGCGTCACTTCTGGCCGATCTATGAGATTGCCGAAGCGTATAACCTTCCTATCGTGCTGCATCCTGATACGGAAGGCACCGGCGATTATGCAGCCAGCTTCGGCGTTGGTCCCGCTTCTACTTATATGGAGTGGCACACCTCGCTTGGCCTGATCGGCCAACGCAACGTGATCAGCCTCGTGTGTGAAGGGGTGTTCGAGCGCTTTCCGAACCTGAAGGTGAATTTCATCGAATACGGCTTCTCATGGGTCGCACCGACCATGTGGCGGATGGACAAAAACTGGAAGGCGCTGCGCCATGAAGTACCGTGGGTCAAAATGCTGCCGAGCGAGTATATCCGGCGCAACATCCGCTTCGGTACCCAGCCGATCGAAGAGCCCGCTCGTCCGAAGGATCTGGTAGAGCTGATCCAAATGATTGATGCCGAGCATATGCTGCTCTTCTGCAGCGACTACCCGCACTGGGACGGGGACGAGTTCGACCGGGCCTTCCTGCATTTTCCGAAGGAGCTCAAGCAAAAAATCTTTTACCAGAACCCTATGGAGTCATTCCGACTGTAAAAGCGGGGAGGAGCGAGAGAGATGAATCCAAAAGAAAAACATCGTGTGGTCGTAGGTCTGGCAGCAGAAATAGGTGAAGGAGACCGCCGTCTGGTTGAAGTGGACGGTGTCGAGATTGGCATGATCCGGGTAGAAGGCAAGCTCCATGCTTTCCGCAACAGCTGCCCGCATCAGGGCGTACCAATGCTGTACGGTTCCGTTGTCGGCACCATGCTGCCGTCCAAACCGCAGGAGTATGTATACGGCTGCCACAACGAAATCATCCGCTGCCCGCTGCACGGATGGGAATTCAACCTGAAAACGGGAAAGGCGATGTTTTCGCCAAGCGTTTCCATCAAGCTATACCTGGTGGAGGAGGAAGCCGGGGAAATCGTCTTGTATCTGGACCGCAAGCCGGAGCAGCTGACCCACAAGACGTTTTCTTGTATTCTCTAAGCGAAAAAAATGCAGTTGGAGAAAATTTAACTATTGACGATGACGCCCAAACATAATATAGTCTAATTCAGATTAAATTAATCGGAATTAACAAATTAAGGGAGGATCATCATGAAAAAATCAATTGTATCCCTCTTCCTGGGCTTGGCTGTTTCGCTGGTAGTCGCAGGTTGTGGCGGAGGTCAGCAAGCAGCCCCTCAAGCAGGTGCCGACGCTGGTGCACAGAAGCCGGCAGAAGCGCAAGCGGAAAAACTCAAGCTGGGCGTCATGGCAGGAACGGAAGAAGAAATCTGGAAGGTAGCCAAGGATGTCGCTGCCAAAGACGGTCTCGAGATCGAGCTGGTACCGTTTAGTGACTACGTGCAACCGAACAAAGTGCTTGAAGATGGCCAAATCGATGCCAATGCATTCCAGCATGAGCCGTATCTCGATGAGTTCAATGCCACACATGGCACACATATCGTGAAGCTGGCGGATACGATCAACTACCCGATCGGGGTATATTCGCAAAAAATCAAGAACCTTTCCGAAGTGAAGGAAGGCGACGTGCTCGGTTTGCCAAACGACCCGACCAACGGTGCAAGAGCGCTGATCCTGTTCGAAAGAGCGGGCCTGATCAAACTGAAGGAAGGCGTTGGCGTAAAAGCGACCGTCCGTGACATCGTGGACAATCCGAAAAAGCTGGAATTCAAGGAAATGGACGCGGCATTCATCCCGAAAGCACTGGGTGATTTGACCGCTGCCGTGATCAATACGAACTTCGCGGTTGAAAACGGTCTGAACCCGACGAAGGATGCCATCTACCAGGAGCCAAAGGATTCTCCATGGGTAAACATCATTGCTGTGCGTGAAGCCGACAAGGACAAGCCAATCTTCCAGAAGCTGGTGAAGGCGTACCAGTCGGATGAAGTGAAAAAATACGTAACTGAAAAATTCGGTGACTCCATGGTACCAGCCTGGTAATCAGGGGCCAAACAAGCCGCAGGTCTCTTCTTCATCGGGGAGACCTGTGGTTTGTGTATTTGCAGAGTAAAAACAGCCGACCGCGTGCACCATACGTGAAAGAAGCAGTCGGGAAGGCCAGAGAAGAACCATGGATGCCGCTTTGGTTTTTGCCGTTTTTTACAGAAGTTTTTTGACGGGGAAGGTGAACAGATTGATTCAATTGGAAAATGTTTCAAAGGTCTATCATCAGGAAAATCGCAAAATTGAAGCCGTCAAGAACGCTTCGCTTCATGTGAAAAAAGGCGAGATATTCGGGGTGATCGGTTTCAGTGGCGCGGGGAAAAGCACGTTGATTCGCTGCATCAATTTTCTTGAGCGGCCAACATCGGGCTCGGTCCGTATCAATGGTGTTGATTTGGCTGGCCTGAACGAGTCCGAACTGCGGGGCGTTCGCCGACGCATCGGGATGATTTTTCAAAATTTTAATTTGCTTTCGTCCAGTACGGTATTCGAAAACGTGGCAGCGCCGATGCGCCTTGTCAAGGCACCGCAGCAGGAAATCACCAAAAAGGTGCGGGAGCTGCTGGAGCTTGTCGGTCTGAAGGAAAAGGAAGCATTCTATCCTTCGCAGCTGTCAGGTGGACAAAAGCAGCGTGTGGCCATTGCCCGTGCGCTGGCGAGCGACCCGGAGATTTTGCTGTGCGACGAAGCGACCTCTGCTTTGGACCCGCAAACAACGGAGTCGATTCTCGACCTGCTGCTTGAAATCAACCGAAAATATAACCTGACGATCGCGTTAATCACGCATGAAATGCACGTGATCAAAAAAATATGCGACCGGGTTGCAGTCATGGAAAACGGTGAAGTGGTGGAGCAGGGAAGAGTGCTCGACATTTTCTCCAATCCGCAAAAGCCGATCACGAAGAACTTCATCAAGAGCATCTTTGACGTGAACCTGCCGGAAAGCACGCTGCAGAAGATACGCGAGGAAGGAACGCCGGGCAAACTGCTTCGCATTTCGTTCATCGGCGACAATGCCGCCGAGCCGATTCTTGCCGATCTTGTGACGACCTATTCGCTGCGGCCAAACATTTTGTACGGGAACATTACGCAGATCAAGGATACGACGTTTGGGACCTTGATCATTCGGGTGACGGGCGATGACGCGTCGATTGAGGCCGGAATCGATTATTTGGCCAAGCATGAACTGAAGATTGAGGTGATTGAGCATGCTGGCTGATTTCGTTACCAGCTTTGTGGAAAATGGTGATTTGTACTGGCAATCGATCAAGGAAACCTCAGCGATGGTCGGCTATTCCTTGCTGATCTCAACCATTATCGGATTGTTTCTCGGTGTCGTGCTCGTTGTAACCCGGCCGAATCATATTTATGAAAATCGGGTCATTTACGGGATTTTGAACGTAATCATCAACATCCTCCGTTCGTTGCCGTTCATTATTTTGATGGTCGCCATCATTCCGTTTACGAAAATTATCGTGGGCACGACGATCGGGGTAAAAGGAGCGATTGTGCCGTTGGTCGTCTACACCGCACCGTATATCGCGCGTTTGCTGGAGTCGGCGATGCTGGAAGTGGACAAGGGCGTCATTGAGGCGTTCCAGGCAATGGGTGCGACGCGCAACCAGATTATTTTTCGCGTGCTGCTGAAGGAATCGCGCCCCGGACTGATTCTCGGCTTGACGATCGCGACGATCGGTCTGATCGGCGCGTCCGCGATGGCGGGTGTGGTCGGCGCAGGCGGACTGGGCGACGTGGCGATCCGCTACGGCTACCAACGCTGGGAGCCGACTGTCATGATTACGTGCGTCATTTTC
>JBLNEJ010000046.1:0-4952 GCA_050262535.1 Clostridia bacterium | reverse complement strand
CGTCATTGTTGTTCCTCCTCGTGTTGTTGTCTCTTGCTCTGTTTCCTCCAGTCTACTGGGTACATTTCCATGTTAAAGCAACGGTTCCAGCCATAGTACCCTTCAAAAATTACCAACTGCCGTTTTGATCGGATAGTCCTAAAAAAGGGGGAATTGCTAACTAACGGAAAGCTTGTCCTTTTTACAGGGTCTATTGTCCTATATTTAGATGAGAATACGATGAAAGAAATATGAGAAGATGATGAAAAAAAGCCCTGTGTTTTCACAGGGCTTGCTTCAGCCTTTGCTCATGCAGGACATGTAGCGCGTATTGCAAAGGTCGTTGGATTGACTTTTTGAACAGGGCAAGCTGTCCCATTTCCTTGAAAATATCTCGGCCCGGCTTCGGATTGACTTCAATCAGCCAAACCCGCCCGTTCACATCGACGCCGATATCGAGCCCAAACTCCATCATGCTGCCAAAATGCTTTTCAATCACATTCACAACCGTATGGGCCAGCTCATGACATTCCTTCAGAATCTCAACTGTTTTTTCATCCCCGAATTTATCCCGGAAAAATTCATGGAAAGGCACGGCGCGCCCGCCACCGTGCAGATTCGAGGTGGAACTGTCCTTGGGGCCGACGCGAACGCCAAGGCCGGTGACCTTCCATTCGCCTGTTTCATTTTTCTGGATCAGCAGTCGCGTATCAGCGACACGACCCGGAACCAATGACAAATGGAGCCCTTGCTGAATCATGAAATTGCCGTTGCGGACGCGCTGGTTTTGGACCCAGCGGTTGAGCCACTGGGTCAGCGCGGTCTCGCTTTTCAGATGGGCTTTTCGCCGAGCAAGCTTCAGATCGCGGCCAAGCAGGTGATAGCCATCCGTGGAGCGGGTGAGCTTTACAATGCTGCACCCTCCTGTGCCGTTGCCGGGCTTGATATAGAGCATTTTGTGCTTGGCCAGCATTGTGCGCAGATGCGCAGGGGAGTAATCGGTGGTGTCGGGCATCCAGCGGCGCAAGCTGTCCTCTTGCAAAAACAGCTTGGTCGCGTTCCACTTGTTCGTATACGTACGGTTGGCATAAAGAAAAAGATCTTTTCGACGGCGCATTTCGCGGTATTCGGGCGATCCTTTGCGGCAGCGATCGATCACAACATCGGGCCAGGGAAACATGCGGCTTTCCCAACCGCCATTTGCCCTGGGAATGAAGCCTTTGATCCGCCGCTGTGCAAACAAGACATCTTTGTGGGAAAAAAGGAACACGGTTGCCCCCAGTTGCTTCCCTTCATGAATTAAGCGGCGAAAGTAGCCGGGTTCTCCAAACCGGCTGCCTTCGCCGCGCCATGTCAAAATGCCGATGATCGGTTTATTCATGCGCAAGACTCCTCTCTGTGAGCGTTCTCGCCACAGTATATGAAGGCTAGCGCTGTTGTGGTGATTTTTATGCGGCGACTTTCTCCCACGATTCAATCGTCTCGTCCTTGGGCAGGAAGAACCCAAGCACGCCGATCAGCGGCATCACGGAGCATAGCACGATCACGAAGGTGAGTCCCTGCAAGTCCGCCAACCGTCCCAGCATGGCAGCGCCGATGCCGCCCATCCCGAATGAAAGGCCGATGATCAGGCCGGACACCGTTCCGATGCGCCCGGGCAGAAGCTCTTGGGCGTAGACGACGGTGACCGAGAAACAGGAGAGCAGGATCAAGCCGTCAAGAAAAAGCAGCGGATAGGTCCACATACCCGAAACGTACGGAATCAACATCGTCACCGGCAAAGCGCCCAACGTCGAGAGCAAAATCATCGTTCGTTTGCCGAAACGGTCCGCAAGCGGTCCGCCGAATACAGTCCCGATCGCGCCCGCCAGCAAGAAAATGAAGGTATGGAACTGGGCATCCACGCGCGGAAGATGTTGAACATCAATCAGAAAGAGCGGATAAAAGCTTTGGAAGCCGGCATACAGCCAGGAACGGACGCTTACGATTATGATCAATAGGATCAGGGCAATGTAGCGTTTGCGCGCGAAGGCAAGCTGAACGGCTTGGGCGATTGCTTTTTTGCTGCGCTGCGCTTTTTTGTACCAGCGGGATACGAGAAACAGCACGACAAAAGCGGTAGCTGCGGTCAACGTAAACAAGGAAGCGCTCGATTGACCGAACGGTAAAAAGATCCAGGCGGTCATTAAGGGACCAAGCGCGGAACCTGCATTGCCGCCCACCTGAAAAATCGACTGGCCAAGACCTCTGCGCGGACCGGACGCCATATGCGCCACGCGCGATGCCTCCGGGTGAAAGAAAGCTGACCCGATACCGACAAGCGATACACTGAGCAGCACGAACGTATAGCTGTTGGCAAACGCAATGCCGAGCATGCCCAACCCGGAAAAGCACATGGAAAGGGGGAGCAGGAATGGACGGGGCATCCGATCGGAAAAGTATCCGATAACAGGCTGCAGCAAGGAAGCCGTCACGTTATTGATAAACAGAATGACCCCCAATTGAAAGTAGCTTAACAATAAATTATCTTTTAAAATAGGTAAGATGGCGGGAATCGCAGCCTGCATGCTATCGTTCAATAAGTGGACGATGCTGATGGAAAGCAGGATGCGATACATGGTGCTGGTACTATGGTTCTCTGACATCAGGTCACTTCCTTACGTGCTTGTTTTACGAATCAGAATGGCAACGTTTTTCTCACCTATTGTATCAACGAATATGGAAGACGTCAGCAGGCGAAGGATAAAGAAATGGCAGGATATGTCGAAAGGTGGTGAGAATCGTGCATAGGAATAAAGACAGCTGGCTGTGCATCGGTGGTGCCAATGTCGATGTAAAAGCAGAATCACAAGGAGAACTGCATCCGGGGACAAGCAATCCGGGGATCGTTCGCAATGCATGCGGTGGTGTGGCGCGTAATGTGGCCGAAAACCTTGCGAGACTAGGAAGGAGGACAGGCTTGTGCGCTTTGGTAGGGGCTGACTCGGATGGCTCCATGCTGATCGAACGGACAGGCGAAATCGGAGTTGATACCGCAACGGTCGAAATCATACACGGCAAGCGGACGGGCCGCTATCTTTCACTTCATGACCATAGCGGAGAGATGATGGCGGCGGTTGCGGACATGGAAATCATGGAGGCATGGGATGAGCATCGGGTACAGCGGGCCATCGGCTTGATGGCGCAGGCGGATGGAGTTTTTCTCGACGCCAATCTGCCGGAAGCGGCGCTGCGGCGGCTCGTAGCAGGGGCGATTGACGCGGGCTGTTTCGTCGTGATTGATCCGGTTTCCGTCGCCAAGGCACAAAAATGCAAAGGGTTGCTGCAAGGCGTAACCCTGTTTACCCCGAATTGCGACGAGGCGGAGGTGCTGACGGGCATTCACGGCCGCACCAAGGCAGATGTGGAAGCGATGGCCGATTCCTTGTTTACGCAAGGGGTGAAGCATGTCATGATTACATGGGGGCCAAACGGTGTCTGCATCCGCAGCGAAAACGAAACCGGGTGGCTGCCGGCCGCAAAAGTAACGGTTCGGGATGTAACCGGTGCTGGCGACGCATTTACCGCCGGCGTCATGTTCGGCTTGCACGAGAGCGAATCTGTCTTTGAGCAGGCTGTGTATGGCATTGCGATGGCGGGTGCGGCACTCTCCAGCGAGACATCTGTGGCGGAAGCGATAACAGCAGAAAAACTGAAACAGGCGAAGGAGGCTTACATACATGAAATTGACGATAAAACCTGAGGTACAAGAGGCGCTGCAGGCAGGTAAAGCGGTGGTCGCGCTTGAATCGACCATTATCACGCACGGCATGTCGTATCCAGCGAATGTGGAGACGGCACTTGCAGTAGAACAGGAAATTCGCGATCAAGGGGCGGTTCCGGCAACGATTGCGATTATGGATGGAGAAATCAAGGTCGGATTGTCGCCTGAGGAAATTGAGCAGCTGGCACAAGCAAAGCATGTGGTCAAAACAAGCCGCCGCGACCTGGCGTACGTGGTAGCCAACAAACTGAACGGTGCCACCACTGTAGCCGGTACGATGATCATCGCCGAGATGGCTGGCATCGATATTTTCGTAACGGGTGGAATCGGTGGGGTGCATCGCGGCGCTCAGCAGACGATGGATATTTCCGCAGACCTCACCGAGCTGGCCAAGACGAACGTAGCTGTCGTGTGCGCAGGAGCGAAATCGATCCTTGATCTTGGGTTGACGCTGGAATTCCTGGAGACGCACGGGGTACCGGTGATCGGCTATCAAACGAATCGGTTCCCTGCGTTCTACACCCGTGATAGCGGGCACGAGGTAACGTTTGCCGCTCAATCGGCACAAGAAATCGCCGGTATAATCCATGAGCAGCAGCAGCTCGAGCTCGATGGAGGCATGGTCATTGCCAATCCGATTCAGGAAGCAGACGCCTTGCCGGCAGACGAGATTGAGCAGGCGATTCAGGCAGCATTGAAGGAAGCGGATGCGAACGGCATTAGTGGAAAAGAGGTAACACCTTTTCTGCTTACCAAGCTGGAATCATTGAGCAAGGGACGCAGCCTCACCGCCAACATCGCGTTGATTCGCAACAATGCACGAGTGGGTGGACAAATCGCCGTTGCGTTGGCAAGCCTGAAAAAGAAATAGGTTCGAAGTGTAAAAACAAGTAGACATCAGAGTCGATTGTGCTATAATGAACCCGAAAAACAATTGCCTTACGGGGTGCTGGAATTGGCCGGCTGAGATTGTATCCCTAAAAGATACTGACCCTTATACCTGATCTGGGTAATGCCAGCGTAGGAAATGTTGAGCCGCATACGTCTTAGCGGCGAACAGGCGCTTTTGCATGCGTATTTCACACGCGCTCCCAGCGATCAGGGGGCGCGTTTTTATATTCATACAGCGGAGTGAACCATTCCATGAGTATCAAGAAAAAACTGGGTCTTGCCCTGCTGGGAACAATGCTAGCCATAGCTGGCTGCGCAC
>JBLNEJ010000045.1:0-17526 GCA_050262535.1 Clostridia bacterium | reverse complement strand
CTGTGGTGAAGTTGGAGTTCACGCCGGTCTGTCACACCGGAGGTCGCGGGTTCGAGTCCCGTCAGCTCCGCCATTTAAATGAAGCGATAGACGGGTTGATCACCCGTATCAGATTTCGTTTGGGCGGTTAGGGCTCGGTAGCTCAGTCGGTAGAGCAGAGGACTGAAAATCCTCGTGTCGGCGGTTCGATTCCGTCCCGAACCACCATTAAAAAACATAGGGGCATAGTTTAAAGGTAGAACGAAGGTCTCCAAAACCTTTGGTGTGGGTTCGATTCCTACTGCCCCTGCCAGAACAAATCAATACGTAAACGTGGCGGTCGTGGCGAAGGGGTTAACGCACCGGATTGTGGCTCCGGCACTCGTGGGTTCAAGTCCCATCGATCGCCCCATTTTTATTTTATTGGGGTATAGCCAAGCGGTAAGGCAACGGACTTTGACTCCGTCATTCCTAGGTTCGAATCCTAGTACCCCAGCCATTTTGCGGACGTAGCTCAATTGGTAGAGCGTCGCCTTGCCAAGGCGAAGGTCGCGGGTTCGAGACCCGTCGTCCGCTCCATTTTTATCTTATTTGAATAGCGGAGGTATAGCCAAGTGGTAAGGCACGGGTCTGCAAAACCCTTATCCCCCGGTTCAAATCCGGGTACCTCCTCCATTACAATCCTATATGCCGGTGTGGCGGAATGGCAGACGCGCGCGACTCAAAATCGTGAGGGAAACCGTGGGGGTTCAAGTCCCTTCACCGGCACCATTCATATCATAACTAACAAGCCTTTTGGACAAACGTTCGGGAGGCTTTTATTTTTATTTTTATCAATCAGCTGCTTGCCCAATGGGTGAAGGATGCCAATCATGAATCATTTTTTTAAAAGAGCAGCAGTAAAAGTAATTCCGCTATTAAGCAGAACATCAACCTATTCGTATATCATGATAAGCTGCTGCTCTCTTGATCTTTTTGCTCAGGAGAGCTTTTTTACATGGTATAATTTTTTTTGAGCGATCTGCTGATAAACAAATGAGGTGAAAAAATGAGATACGGGTTATACGACAAACCGCCGATTGGTGTAACGCTGATGGCTGCGTTGCAATGGCTGATCGTGACGCTGTCTAGCAGCTTTGTCGTACCATTGATGATTGGCCAGATTTATGGACTGGATGCCTCGGAGAGCAGCAGATTCATGCAGCAGACGATTTTTTATGTAGGCTTGGCGTCTTTTTTGCAAGTATGGATTGGCCATCGGTACCCTCTGATGGAAGGGCCAGCCGGCTTGTGGTGGGGGATTTTTATCATTCTCGCACAGATTGGTACGAGTCTTGGAGTAGCACCGAGCCAGATTGGCCAGTCGTTTGAGTTAGGCTTGGTCATTGCCGGGGGAATGTTTCTGCTATTGGGATTAAAAGGGTGGATTTGGCGTATACAGGAATGGTTTACACCATCAATCACAGGTATTTATATGACGTTGCTCTCGATTTCGCTGTGTAGCAATTTTATCAAGGGAATGCTCGGAATTGGTTATCAAGGTGCGACCTCGGTTCAGCCGGGGATTGCGATATTGTCAGTGGTCATTATGGGGTTGGTGATTTGGTTCCTAAGGGTTAAGACGATTGCGAGCTTCGCCGTATTGCTCGGTGTGGTGATTGGCTGGATCGCTTCGGCGGTTTTGGGCTGGACCGAGCCGATTCCGGCGACGAATGATGTGGTTGTTTGGCCGACCTTGTTCTTTTGGGGTCCGCCTCGCTGGGACACAGGGATTGTACTGACCAGTGTGTTGACCGGTTTCGTTTTGCTGACCAATCTGATTACAAGCCTGGCTGTAGTCGGACAAAGCGCAGGGATTGCGGCGACCAAAGAGGCTTTCAACCGTGGCGGTATTTTTACCGGGGTTTCGCATATGATGTCTGGTTTGTCCGGCGTTGTCGGCATGATTCCGCTCTCGCTGGCGGCTGCAGTGATTCAGACGACCAAGATCGCCTCGCGCCTGCCGTTTATGCTGGCGATGGTATTGACGATGCTGATCGGGATTTTTCCGATGATCTCCAACTTTTTGACCTCCATTCCAACGCCTGTGGCCTATGCGGCTATGTTTGTCTCCTATACACAGCTGCTTGGCTTTGGATTGAAGGATTTCGCCCGCTCCGAATTGGACGAGCGCGGGATCATTGTGATTGGAAGCTCGCTGCTGATTGGTGTCGGCGTGATGTTCGTTCCAACTGAAGCGTGGAAAAGTCTGCATCCGCTGCTAAGCTTCCTGCTCGGCAACGGGCTTTTGCTCGGGGTACTGGTGGCGTTGTTGATGGAGCATGTGATTTTGCCCAAGCGTGCAAAACAGACAAAAAAAACAGACGGATCGTTTTAACGAATCGTCTGTTTTTTTGTCCGCTATTCTTCGCGATAAAAACGTTGCCCAGTATCAGGATTGTAATATACCGTCTGCTTCTTGGAGGTGGTAGGATCAATGACTTGCTCCTCCGTTTTCACGTAGCCGGGAGGAACGTTTCGACCCTGGTTTGATTTAAGCCGCTTGTCCTTGATTCTGGAAATGATTAGGAACGCAAGAAGAACAAGGACTTGAAGAGCAAGATACCACAGGATGAACGTATCCATCGTTACGCCTTCTCGATCACGACAGCCGTCCCGTACGCCACGATCTCACTCATGTTCTGGCCGATTTCTCCAGAGTCAAAACGCATCATGACAATCGCATTGGCACCCATTGCCTGCGCGTTCTGCACCATGCGGTCAAGCGATTGTTTGCGGGCGTCCTCAAGCATCTCCGTATACTGCCTGATTTCGCCCCCGACCAGCCCTTTAAAGGCGGCAGCGATATCCTTGCCCAATCCTCTTGCACGTACCGTTAGGCCAAAAACAGGGCCTTTTACCTCCACGATCCGGTGGTTTGCTACTTGCTCGGTCGTTACGACAAGCATTCGTGATTCGCTCCCTTCTTGTTGCGGGAGAGCGTCGCCTAGAACAATGACTTTACCTCTCCCGTATTCGGGTTTACCACAAACCAGCCATACGAGTTCGTATACCCGTCGCCAGTCTGGAAATTGTTCACGACTTGCTGATAAATATGTACAACATAGTGTCCGTTTTCGTCATCATGATCATACTCGATTTGGTAGGTGGAAGGAAGATCCTTGCCATATTTTTTCTTTACAAGCTCGACCGCTTCCGACTTGGAATACATTTTATTGATGGGTATTTTTCCGATGAAAATCGATTTCGTTTTTCCGTCGTACATGACTGTTTTGCCCAAGCTATCCGCAACAAAACGGATCGGAACATAAACTGTGTTTTTGTGCAGGATGCCCTGTACATCGAGGGTTGGTGACTTGGGAACACCGTCGAAATAATACGTGTATGGTATTTTGCTCGCTTCAAGCGTGGTATCAGAACCGGAGGAAGCAAAAGCCAGTCCGGAAAATAATACGGAACCAACAACGATTCCGCCTACAAACGATTTGATATCCCATTTCATTGCCTGTTATCCCCATTCTAGTTGTAGTTACAAGGGATATTATGACAAAAAACATAAAGGATATCTATCAACCCCGAGTACTAGGAAGGGGTAACTACGTGCGTGCAGGCGGGAGAAAATGCATAGGCCTTTTCACCCTTTGCCCGCAGCGCTACATCGCACTGCTTGGGTGTATAACCGAAGTATGTGCAACTTCACCACCATTTACTTCAATAAACATGCGGGCGCAAGAACCGATGATCTTGTCCGCTTCCTCTGCGGAAACGTGCTCATGAAAAAACAGAAACTGGACAAGATTTGTGGCAGACTCGGTCACCTTGGTGCGAACCGAATCAACGATCGGACTGCCGAACGGACCTGTCTCGTCCGAGAGCAGGAGTTTGCCTTCCATCTCCATGTCGCGGCCGTTCAAGCCTTCATACTTGTCCGACGGATTGCCGATTCGGCATGTGATGGTGGGACCGGCAAGGTTGGCTAGGTCATAAATTCCGAGCGGCAGCGCATGATGAACGGAAATAAAGTTGTTCACATCGACGGCTGAATTCACCCAAAAGAACGGATTTCCTTGAAGCAGACGACGAAGTAAGGCCTCGGAGGAAGGACGGTAGCGTGACGGATCGATCCCCAGCTTTTTGAAGCCGGCTCGCCAGCCGCGAACACCTTCAATCTCCGTGATTGCTTCGAGGGAATGGTCGAGGCGCAGGGACTCCACAAACAGATTGATGCGGCCCTGGACCATTTTTGGCGTTTCACTGACAGAGGTGCCCTTGTATTGAATCACTCCCAAAGAAAAACCGGGCATGCGTTGTCCCACTTCCGGATGGATCGTGACATTCATGGCATAGCTCCTTTCGGGCCATTTAGTGCTTTTTGGTAGTATAGCATACAAGATGGAGCAAATTCTTTGTGTAACGCTCTGTCCTTTTGTACAATAAAAGAGCAAGAAATTCGGGGAGGAACTACCGCTGATGAAAGACGTGACGATTTATACTGATGGCGCCTGCTCTGGCAATCCGGGACCGGGTGGCTGGGGTGCCGTGCTGTTTTACGGCAATCACAAGAAGGAGATTTCCGGCTCCGCGCAAAACACGACCAACAACCGCATGGAGCTGCAAGCGGCAATCGAGGCACTGTCCTTGTTAAAGGAGCCATGCAAGGTAACGCTGTATAGTGACAGCGCCTATCTCGTCAATTGCTTTCTTCAGGGCTGGCATAAGGGCTGGGTTCGCAACGGCTGGAAGAACAGCAAGAATCAGCCCGTGGAAAATCAGGATTTGTGGAAGGAAATTTTGAAGCTGACGGAAAAACATCAAGTGCAGTTCGTCAAGGTGAAGGGCCATGCCGACAACGAATGGAACAACCGTTGCGATGAACTGGCGACAGGGGCGATCAAACAGGCGTGACCAGTCAACAACAGTATTGGCAGCAGACGAAGGAAGCGATCATTCGGTATGCCGAACAGATCGGGATTGACAAGATCGGATTTGCTGCAGCCGATCCTTTTCTGGAATTGAAGGATCGGCTGGTTGCACATCGCGAGCTAGGCTATGAATCGGGGTTTGAAGAGCAAGATCTAAAGAGACGGACGGAGCCTGCGCTCACATTGCCGGAGGCCCGCTCGCTGATTGCGATCGCGCTTGCCTATCCATCCAAGCTGAAAAATCCACCAAAGTCGGAACCGGGAGCCTACCGGGGCATTCTCAGCCGCTCCGCATGGGGGACGGACTATCACCATGTGCTGCGGGACAAGCTGCAGAAGCTCTCGGACTTTATTAGTGAGCTGGAGCCAAGTGCGGTCATCGAGTCGATGGTTGATACGGGTGCTCTGTCGGATCGGGCGGTTGCCGAGCGTGCCGGTTTGGGCTGGGTAGGAAAAAACTGCGCACTGATTACACCGGAATTCGGCTCCTATGTGTATCTGGGAGAGCTGGTGACCAATTTGCCGCTTCCGCCGGATACTCCGGTTGAAGAAGGGTGCGGCGAATGCAACATTTGCGTCGATGCTTGTCCGACAGGAGCCCTCGTACAAGGCGGGCAATTGAATGCGCAGCGCTGTGTGTCGTTTTTGACGCAGGTGAAGGATTTTATTGATGATGAATTTCGAGGGAAAATCGGCAACAGGCTGTATGGGTGCGACACATGCCAAACCGTTTGTCCCAAAAACAAGGGAAAGCATGTCGATTTGCACCCGGAGTTTCGTCCCGACCCTGAGGTGGCCAAGCCGCTACTGGTACCGATTTTGAGCATGGGCAACCGGGAGTTCAAGGAGAAGTTCGGTCAATCGTCAGCAGCTTGGCGCGGCCGCAAGCCGATTCAACGCAATGCGATTCTGGCGGTAGCCCATTTCAAGGATAAAAGCGCCGTGCCCGTGCTGATTCAATTGCTGGAGCAAGACCCGCGTCCGGTGATCCGTGGTACGGCAGCGTGGGCACTTGGCAAAATCGGCGGAGAAGAAGCTGGTGAAGCGTTGAGAAGAGCGTCGGGCAAAGAGAAGGAGCAAGAAGTGTTGCAAGAGATCGATAAAGGACTTGCTCTCTGGAAGTAAGCGGAGAGTATGCAATCATAATCGGTTTCACAGTAGCACAAATCAAATTGGGCGAGGGGGAACGATCAAATGGCGAATGCAGTCGGCTATGCGACCGTAGATTCACCGATTGGTCCGCTTTTGGTAGCGGCGACGGAACGGGGACTTTGCTTTATTCAGTTTGGCGCAGGAGAGCCTGAAATGCTTTCTTTGGCACGCTGGTGTCTCAAGCATGGGCTGGGGGAACCGATTGCTGATGAGGAGCGGACCAGGCAGGCTGTGACGGAGATCGGCGAGTATTTTGCCGGTCAGCGCAAACAGTTTGATGTGCAGCTCGATCTGTACGGGACTCCTTTTCAAAAAGCGGTCTGGACCGCCCTCACCCAAATTCCATATGGCGAAACACGTTCCTATAAGGAGATTGCTCTTGCTGTCGGTCAAGCCAAAGCGGTGAGAGCCGTCGGAGGAGCGAACAATCGCAATCCGATTCCAGTCATCGTTCCTTGCCATCGGGTCATCGGAGCGAATGGACACCTGGTCGGATATGGTGGAGGGCTCTCGGTAAAGCAGCGGTTACTTGCGCAAGAAGGGGTTTCCTCGTACGCACAGCAAGATTTGTTTGCAGAAACATCCAGGTAAGTCATGCCGCTGGTGATTGCTGACATATACTCTTATCAAAAATGGCGTATGCCGTTTTGAGGCGGAGGTGTCATCAATGAACGAGCAAGGGCAGTGGAAATATTTCCTGAAAGCATATCTTGAGCGGCTAAACCAGGAGATGGTAGCTGGGCGGGCCAACAGGCAGGAGAGCATGCCGCAGATTTTTTGGGACGATCGGGATCAACAGCGGGAAGTGTTGCATTGGGAACGACATGTACAGCAGTTGAAACAACGGAATGCGCATCCTCTGGCAGCAAAGATCGCAGCAGAGCCGATTCGGGTGAAACCGTTTGGGCCAGACCACGTAGAGGTCGTGCTCAGGGTGCACCAGGAGCTTTGCTATATGCATGGGGACAAGGTGTTCCAGGAAAACCAGTCCGGTTTCAGGCGGGTTCATCTCAGACGGGTGAATGAAGAGTGGCGATTCGATAAGCCGTGGGAAAGCACATGGGGGCCAGAGCATCGAATCGAACAGGTACAGCCGTTGATGGAGCTGGCGGAGCTGTTTGCGGTTCCGGTCAATCAAACGCAATCCCGAGGGTATGACCGCCTGCGGGCAGTCGCCTATGCCGATACATTCTGGAATTCACCGAATCCTGCGTATCCGTACTTTACGGACGACTGTACCAACTTTATTTCACAATGCGTACATGCCGGAAACATTCCGATGGTGGATACCGGCAATAAAACGACAGGCTGGTGGATGCGCGGCGGCAAGTCGGGACTATGGAGCTACAGCTGGACGGTGGCGCACAGCTTTCATGCCCTTCTGGCATCGGGAAGGCCGCCGATGTATGCGGAGCGCAAAAAAAGCCCGGAAGAGCTGGAGCTGGGTGATATTATTTGCTATGACTTTGACGGGGACGGTCGGTGGCAGCACAATACGATCGTAACGGCAAAGGATGAAAACGGAATGCCGCTTGTCAACGCCCACACGACCAACAGCAGCCGTCGGTACTGGGAGTACACGGATTCGAGCGCATATACGGATAACATCAAATACGACTTTTATCATATACGGGGGAAAGCGTAACCGATTTGTCCGGATGCTGGTTTGGTTCGCAATCGGGCAAGTGAAGGAGTATAATGATATGTTAGTGCAAGCATACAGAAGGAGTACGTAAAAATGCCGTTACATATCGTTTTGCATGAGCCGCTGATCCCTGCCAATACGGGAAATATCGCCCGTACATGCGCGGCGACCGGCGCTCATTTGCATTTGATTCATCCGCTTGGTTTTTCAACCGATGACCGCTATTTGAAGCGTGCCGGGCTTGATTACTGGCATGCTGTGTCGGTTCATCACTATGACAATTTCGAGCATTTCGCAACCATTCACGGGAATGGACCGGGTCGCTTTTATCTGGTTGAGACATCCGGCGAGAAGCTGTATACGGACGTTTCCTATCAAGACGGGGACTATATCATCCTGGGCAAGGAAACAACCGGGTTTCCGCCGGAGCTGGTTGAAGCGTATCGGGAAACCGTCATTCGCATCCCGATGGGTGGTGCCACTCGTTCGATCAATTTGTCCAACTGTGCGGCGATTGTCGTGTTTGAAGCATTCCGGCAAATCGGGTTTCCCAATCTGAGCTAGGGAAGCGCACGGGTTTTTGAAACGGACAAGCTGCAGAGGTAGAGAAAGAGCTGCAGGATACCCAACACGGTCAGGCGTTTGCTGATTGGATGGTTTTGGTTATCAAACGGATTGACTTTTGACGCTGCTATTGACTATTGACGCGAATCGGCAGCGTGGCAATAATCGCCCGCCTCTTGAATCGGACGACGCTGTTGATTGTGCATGACAAGGGAGAAGAGAAGAATGGCGAAAACGACAACCATCCTATTCGATTTGGACGGTACGCTTCTGGAGATGCATACCGATACGTTTGTTCACCAGTATTTGCTCGAACTGGGCAAGTTCGTGGGGGACCGCTTTGACACGGAAAAGCTGCTTGGGCTTTTGTGGGATGCCACCAAAGCGATGATTACAAGCGATGAGCCGGGAAAGACGAATGAACAGGTATTTACGGAGCGCTTTGTCAGCAAGAGCGGAATGGAGAAAGAAGAGGTTTGGCCGATTTTTGACCAGTTCTATCGAGAAGTGTTCCCGACGCTTTCTCATCTGACGAACCCGTCTCCTTGGGCGCAAAAAATCGTCGCGGCGGCAAAGAAAGCGGGCTATCGGGTGGCCGTTGCGACCAATCCGGTGTTTCCGCGTGATGCCATTCATAGCCGACTCGCCTGGATCGAAATGACCCCAGACGACTTCGAGTTGGTGACCGTTTATGAGGAGTCGCATTTTACCAAGCCGAATCCGGGCTATTATCAGGAAATTTGCGACAAGCTGGGTGTTTCCCCGGAAGAATGCATCATGGTCGGAAATCACATGCAGGAAGATATGGCGGCTAGTCGGATCGGGATGAAAACGTTTTTGGTCAGCAATTATAAGGAAGATCGCGGGGAACCCGTGTATCCGATCGATCAGACCGGCACGTTGGAAGAGCTGTGTCAGGCACTGACGGATCGTACCGGAGTTTTCGCAGCCGAATCGGAATAAAAACGAAGAAAAGGCAGGTAGCCATGACGGCTCCTGCCTTTACTTATCTGTTTGTTACAGATTCCAGGTTTTGTCCTCGTTATAACCGGCGGTTAAGATGAAGAACAAGAACAAGGCGAACGTTAGACCTACGATAAAAGTACCCATACGTACTCCCCTTTTCCCACCATAATGTTTTTATTATAAACTAGCCTCCCCAATTTGCAACCACTTATCCTTGACAGATTTGTTGCAACCGTGTTGCCAGGTTATGCAATCTTTTCCCGAATGGCAGGTATACATGTTTTGATTTCCTGCATAAAAATATGGAAAGGTATCAGATCAGCACGCTTGTTTCCTTTGGCGAACTGGCTGTTTGGTGTATGCCGAAACAAGGCAAAACATAAACATGAGAGTACAATGTCGTGAAACGTAAAAGCGGCGGTACAGGGAGGAGTGAGCAGCATGGATATCTTGAGAAGGATCACGGAGCATCGAACGCGGGAAGAAAAGTTGACGTGGCGGGGCACGTTTGCGGAATATTTGGAGCTAGTGAGGAAAAATCCGTCGATTGCTCAAACCGCGCATTCCCGGGTCTACAACATGATTCGGAGTGCAGGAATTGAGGAGAATGAGGATGGAAGCCGTTCTTATACATTTTTCAGTAGAGAAATTTATGGGCTGGATCGGTCGATCGAGCGGCTTGTCGAGGAGTATTTCCATTCGGCAGCAAGGCGGCTTGATGTGCGCAAGCGGATTTTGCTGTTGATGGGACCGGTGAGCGGTGGGAAGTCGACCATTGTGACGATGCTGAAGCGAGGTCTCGAGGATTACAGTCGCACGGATGAGGGAGCCGTTTACGCTTTGGATGGCTGCCCGATGCAGGAAGAACCGCTTCATCTGATCCCCCGTGAACTGCGGCCGGAAGTTGAGGCTGAACTCGGGGTCAAAATTGAAGGGGAGCTTACCCCGTACAATCGAATGAGGCTGGAGTCAGAGTATGGGGGCGGATTGAGGATTTTCCTGTCCGTCGTATTGTATTTTCGGAGGCAGAACGCGTCGGGATCGGGACGTTCAGTCCATCTGACCCGAAATCGCAGGATATTGCCGACTTGACCGGGAGCATTGATTTTTCCACGATCACCAAGTACGGCTCTGAATCAGATCCGCGCGCCTATCGGTTTGATGGCGAGCTGAACAAGGCAAACCGCGGGCTGATGGAGTTCCAGGAAATGCTGAAATGTGATGAGAAATTTCTCTGGCACCTGCTTTCCTTGACGCAGGAAGGGAATTTCAAGGCAGGGCGGTTTGCGCTCATATCCGCGGATGAGCTTATCGTTGCGCACACGAACGAATCCGAATACAAGTCGTTCATCGCCAACAAGAAAAACGAGGCACTGCAATCTCGGATCATCGTGATGCCAGTGCCGTACAACCTGCGCGTCAGCGACGAGGAAAAAATTTATTCCAAGCTGATCCGCCAATCCGACCTCGGCCATGTGCACATTGCGCCGCATGCGCTCAGGGCGGCAGCGATTTTTTCCATCCTGACCCGCTTGAAGGAGTCGAAGAAGCAGGGGGCCGATCTGCTGAAAAAAATGCGGTTGTACGATGGCGAATCGGTAGAAGGCTTCAAGGGAGCCGATCTCGAGGAGCTGCGCACCGAGCATCCGGACGAAGGCATGTCCGGCATCGACCCGCGCTATGTGATCAACCGCATCTCCAGCGCCCTGATCCGGCGCGATACGGAGTGCATCAACGCGCTCGACATTCTTCGCGCCCTGAAGGAAGGCTCGGACCAGCATGCATCGATCAGCAAGGAACAGCGTGAACGATACCTGAATTTTATCTCCGTCGCACGCAAGGAATACGACGAATTGGCCAAAAAAGAAGTGCAGAAGGCGTTTGTGTACAGCTTTGAAGAGTCGGCCAAAACGATGATGGATAATTATTTGGACAATGTGGAATCATTTTGCAACATGCAAAAAATGCGGGACCCGGTCACGGGCGAGGAGATGGACCCTGATGAGCGGCTGATGCGCTCCATTGAGGAACAGATCGGCATTTCTGAGAATGCAAAACGGGCGTTCCGCGAAGAAATTCTGATTCGCATCTCCGCTTACGCGCGAAAAGGCAAACGGTTTGACTACAGCACGCATGACCGGCTACGCGAAGCGATTGAGAAGAAGCTGTTTGCCGACCTGAAGGATGTCGTCAAAATTACGACCTCCAGCAAAACGCCGGACGAACACCAACTGAAAAAGATCAACGAAGTAACGAAACGGCTGATCGATGAGCACGGCTATTGCCCGATTTGCGCCAATGAGTTGCTCCGTTACGTAGGCAGCTTGTTAAACAGATAAGGGGGTGGACTCATGGACGATTCGCACTCTTTTATCGTCTCCATGGAGGATTGGTGCTTACTCCGCAAGGGACACCAGGACCAGAACCGGCATCAGGAAAAGGTAAAGGAAGCGATCAAGAAGAACCTGCCCGATCTGGTCAGCGAGGAAAGCATTATCATGTCGAATGGCCGGGATGTTGTCAAAATTCCGATTCGTTCGCTCGACGAATACCGCTTCCGCTTCAACTTCAATAAAGGCCAGCATGGCGGGCAGGGCAAGGGTAACTCCAAGGTAGGCGATGTCATTGCCAAGGACGGTGATCCCGCCCAGGCTGCGGGCAAAGGGCAAGGAGCCGGTGATCAACCGGGGCAAGACTACTATGAGGTCGAAATCACCGTGGAAGAGCTGCAGGCGATGCTGTTTGACGAGCTGGAGCTGCCCAATCTGCAGCGAAAAGACGAGGACAACATCACGATCGAAGAGTCACGCTTCACAGATGTCCGCAAAAAAGGGCTGATGGGCAACATCGACAAGCGTCGCACGCTGTTGGCCGCGATTCGGCGCAATGCGCTGGCGGGGTACAGTGACATGGAGACGGGGATTTCCAATGACGATCTGCGCTTCAAAACGTGGGAGGATATTATCAAGCCGCATTCCAACGCGGTAATCATCGCGATGATGGACACATCAGGAAGTATGGGCGTATTCGAAAAGTACGTCGCCCGCAGCTTCTTTTTCTGGATGCTCCGTTTCCTGCGCACGAAGTACGAGAAGGTGGAGATCGTCTTTATTGCCCATCATACCGATGCCAAGGAAGTGAACGAAGACGCCTTCTTCTCCAAAGGCGAGAGCGGCGGGACGATCTGCTCCTCTGCCTACAGGAAGGCGCTGGAAATTATCGACAGCCGTTATCCGCCTTCGATGTACAACATCTATCCGTTCCATTTCTCGGACGGGGATAATTTGACATCGGATAACGAGCGTTGCGTCAAGCTGGTGAAGGAACTGATGGATCGGTGCAATATGTTTGGCTATGGCGAGGTTAACCAGTACAATAGGCACTCGACACTAATGTCCGCTTACCGTCACGTCAAAGACCCGAAGTTCATGTACTCCGTGATTCGCGAAAAAGGGGAAGTGTTCAAGGCGTTGAAGACGTTTTTTGGGAAGCAGGAAGTGGAAGTATAGTGCCAGCAAATAAATAAACGAATAAACCGAAAAATGGTAGTACGGGGGGATTCCTGTACTACCATTTTTCGATTAACCATGATTGTCATACTCCTACTCAATTTGTTACTCATAAGGCTGTTCAAGGCCCAACAGGATCCGGAGCATTTCCCGAAACGAAGCCAATTGTGCCTGTGCATCAACGCTTTCAGTACCAAGTGTAATGCCTCACAAGCAAGTCCATCGAAAAACGGTCTTTTTGATTTTTTTAGGAGTTTTAAAGGTTCGCTATTTACAATCAGGAACAGTGGCTACACTTGCCTGTACGCGATAAGGCAGGATATGTGAGGGAGGTATTTCGATGGACAAGTTTATCAAACATTTCAGGTGGATTATGGCACTTGCCTTTATCGCCTCTGTGCTCCAGATGACAACACAGCAAGCGGAGGCAGGAAGCTACAAACCGCTATCCACTGCTTCTACAGGGGAGTACATCAGCTTTGGCGGGAAGGAGTGGATGGTATTGGATCCGAGTACAGGGTATATCCTTGCTCGGTACCTTGAACCGTCTCGTGCGTTCGATCCTGACAACACAAACACGTTTGCCCCCGGTGATCCCAATAATATAGCGTATTGGTTAAACAATGATTTTTATAACTCACTTGCAAATAATGAGTGGATCGAGAGCAAAAATTGGACCACAGGACGTGAACATGAAGAATCCAGTAGTTCCGTTTCTGCCAAAGTAGGGCTGATCAGCAAAAGCGAATACGAAACATATAAATCTGTATTTTCTGGCGGGAATTTTTGGACAAGAACCCCGGATATGCTTAACAACTTCATAATGTATATTGGAAACAATTCTTACGCTGGTGCCAATTATAATGGTTGGTCTCCGCGTCCCGCCTTATATCTGAAACCAGGGCTCTATCTGACACCTAGCGGCCAGGTGACGGATGTCCCTCCTTATACAATTTCGTCACAGCTTATGTCACCTGCCAATAATCAGGTATTTTCAGAGGTAGCTGGCCAGAATACACTCGCCATCTCCGGTACGACAAAGGCGGATGCCGGGATTACAATCACGGTCAAATATACCATCGACGGGATACCCGCGCATACAAATCAGACCATTCAAATCTTGGTGACAGATGGCACAGACCAGAATTTTAGCAAGAACATCACAGTAGATCACACCTTGGCTGCGGGAAGCTATACCTTACGAGTGTGGAATGAGGATCACGTTGGAGAAAAATCTGCTGAAACGACCAGAACGATTGTTGTCGTAAGCACTGATTTGAATGCATTGAGCCTCTCGTCCGGCACGTTAAATCCCGGCTTCTCAAAGGAAACGATCAACTACACCGCGAGCGTTGCGAACAATGTGACTAGCGTGACGGTTACTCCGACAGTGGTAGATGCAACGGCAACGGTGAAAGTTAATGGTGCGAGTGTTGCCAGCGGACAAGCGAGCAGTGCGATCAACCTGGCTGTCGGAAGCAATCCCCCGATTATGGTACGTGTAACGGCACAGGATGGGACGAGCAAGGACTACACAATAACGGTGCACAGAAAGTCAGGGAACGCCGACTTGAGTACGCTCACAGTGGACGGAACAAGCGTAGCTGGATTTGCCCCAACTACAACGGCGTATACCGTAAATGTGCCGAACACAACGACAGCGGTCACGGTGGTAGGAACAGCGGCGAATCCAAACGCAAGCGTGAATGTAACCGGAGGCGGCAGTCTAAGCGTTGGCGACAACACAGTCACGGTTCGGGTAACAGCGGAGGACCCGATGTTTACGAAGAACTACACCATCACGGTGCACAGAAAGTCAGGGAACGCCGACTTGAGTACGCTCGCAGTAGACGGAACAAGCGTAGCGGGATTTGCACCAAATACAGTGGCGTATACCGTCAACGTGCCGAACGCAACGACAGCGGTCACGGTGGTAGGAACAGCGGCGAATCCAAACGCAAGCGTGAATGTAACCGGAGGCGGCAGCCTAAGCGTTGGCGACAACACAGTCACGGTTCGGGTAACAGCGGAAGATCCCTCGATCACGAAGACCTACACGATCACGGTGCACAGAAAGTCTGGGAACGCCGACTTGAGTACGCTCGCAGTAGACGGAGCAAGCGTAGCGGGATTTGCCCCAACTACAGTGGCGTATACCGTAAACGTGCCGAACGCAACGACAGCGGTCACGGTAACAGGGACAGCGGCTGATTCAAACGCAAGCGTGAATGTGACAGGAGGCGGCAGCCTGAACGTTGGAGATAACACCGTGACGGTTCGGGTAACAGCGGAAGATCCCTCGATCACGAAGACCTACACCATCACGGTGCACAGAAAGTCAGGGAACGCCGACTTGAGTACGCTCACAGTAGACGGAGCAAGTGTAGCGGGATTTGCCCCAAATACAGTGGCGTATACCGTAAACGTGCCGAACGCAACGACAGCGGTCACGGTAACAGGGACAGCGGCTGATTCAAACGCAAGCGTGAATGTGACCGGAGGCGGCAGCCTGAACGTTGGCGACAACACGGTCACTGTTCGGGTAACGGCAGAGGATTCAACCATCACTAGGGACTACACGATTACGGTACGGAGGCAGGCGGACAACGCTGAATTAAGTGCGCTGACAGTGGATGGCACAAGCGTAGCGGGATTTGCTCCCGGAACATTGTCGTATACAATGAATGTCCCGTATGCCACGACAGCAGTTGCGGTGACAGGGACAGCAGCGGATACAAATGCAAGCGTGAGCGTGACCGGAGGCAGTAGCCTAAACGTTGGCGACAACACGGTCACTGTTCGGGTAACGGCGGAGGACACAGCGTTCACAAAGGACTATACGATCACGGTACGGAGGCAGGCGGACAACGCCGATTTACGTGCACTAGAGGTGGACGGTGTACCCGTAGCGGGATTTGCCCCTGAAACAACGGCGTTTACGGTGAACGTGCCAAACGCAACGACAGCGGTCACGGTGATGGGAACGGTAGCGGATGCGAATGCAAGCATGGAAGTTGACGGTGTGAGTGTAGACAGCGGACAAGCCAGCAACCCGATTCATCTGAAGGTGGGTGACAATTCAGTCACGGTACGGGTGACGGCGGAAGATCCCTCGATCACCAAGAACTACACGATCATCGTGAACCGTGCAGCAAGCAGCAATGCTGAACTGAGCGGATTAAGCCTTTCGTCGGGGACACTCAGCCCCGCATTTAATGCAGGAGTGACCACCTACACGGTAAAAGTTGGCTACAAAGTAACAACTATGACAGTTACTCCAACGGTTGCGGACCCCACAGCAACTGTGGAGGTAGACAATAAGCGTGTACCAAGCGGTCAAGCTAGTGATGCATTTAGTCTGAAGGTGGGCAGCAGGAACCACATTACAATTACGGTTACGGCAGAGGATGGCTCAATGCAGCAGTATACGATTCAAGTGACCAGGCAATCTCCTCCTTCCTCCTACTACCCGGTTACAAACGTAAGCCTGGATCCAACGAAGCTGACCTTAACAGCAGGAGGAGAAACGGCTGTTTTGCACGCAACGGTTACCCCAACCTATGCTACCGATCCAAGCGTTTCGTGGAGTTCAGGAAATCCCGAGGTGGCCTCCGTTGATCGGAACGGTGTGGTAACGCCACACAAGGAAGGCGAAGTCATCATCACTGTCACAACGCAGGACGGCAACTTCACCGCCCAATCACTTGTCAAGGTTGAGCCAGAACCAGAACCAGCCATTACCCTTGTCAGCCTAAAAGTATCGAAGGAGAGCGTGTTGCTCAAGCCTGGCAAACAGACATCGTTCCGGGTGTATGCTGTTTATTCAGACGGTAAGGAAGAGGATATTACTTCAGATAAAAAGACAAGCTTCAAAAGCAGCTCCCGTTCCAGCGCAACCGTTACACCGGGCATCATCAAAGCTGGAAAAAAGGAAGGAGAGGCCATGATTACGGTTCGCTACGAAAATCAACGTCTGGAGATCCCTGTGACGATTTCCAAAAGGGGTGTAAAAGAACTCCAACTTTCTTTGAAACAGGTGCAACTGGAGACAGGAGAGGAAATACAACTGCAGGCAATGGTCATGTTCTCTGACAGTACCCAACGGGATGTGACTGACAAAGCAGTCTGGGTATCAACCAACCCCGAACGGATTACAATTCAGAAAGGAAAGCTGACCGCTCACTCCGCTGGTGAAACCACGGTTATCGCACATTATGCGGGCAAGACAGCCGCACTTTCCGTTCAAGTGACGGAACCGAAAGAAGTGAAGCGAATTTCCACGGGCAAGCGCACCATGACGCTGAAAGCTGGAAATACACAAAGAATCAGTTTGACGGCATATTACAAGGATGGCACCAAAGCAGTTGTGACCGGAGCGGCCGATTGGAGCAGTGCGGACGAATCCGTTGCTGTGGTGGAGGCCGGGGCGATTACGGCAGTCGACACAGGAACCACAACGGTAACGGTCAAATACCGGGACCAAGTACTGGCGATCCGAGTCACGGTGATGGAACCTTGAACACTTGCCATCGAGAGGTTAACCAGTACAATCGACACTGTCTCGTCAAAGACCCCAAGTTCATGTACTCTGTGATCCGTGAAAAAGGGGAAGTGGAAGTATAGTGTCCGTAAATAAATATACGAATAAACCGAAAAATGGTAGTACGGGGGATTCCTGTACTACCATTTTTCGATTAGACATGATTTGTTGTTTCGTTGGAGTGTCAAAATCAAACTGGATTATTTTTGTAAGGAGATAATCGTGTAGTTCGATTCGAATTGTTCTTTC
>JBLNEJ010000044.1:0-6542 GCA_050262535.1 Clostridia bacterium | reverse complement strand
TCCCCAGCAGTAAAGGAAAGCACGGATTCAATCGACATGAGTGAGAGCTGAAGCAGCTTGTCCTTCGCATTCCAGAGAATTGTGTATGCGACCAAAATTCCGGTAGAAATCTTCAGAATGGATTTCAGCAATTCCACGATTGAACGTAAGGAAAAGATGCGTTTTGCACCCTGGATCGGATTCAGTTTGTCAAGCTTCATCATCAACGGTTCCGTTGTAAACAAAACACCTACCTGCATGTAATTGACGGCAAGGGCAATCACAAAAGCGAATCCGAACACCGGACCGACAATTTTGATCGCTTCAAACCCGACTTTGCTAACAATTACACTCATATTTCCTTGTGTAACATCCCATAGCAGGTAGGTCGTAAACATTTCTCGCATGATCCGCAGCAACGCATCTAGCATGAAGGAACCAAACAGGAACAGCAGCATGAAAATGCTTGTAATCCCAAATGCAGGTGATAAATCGCTACTCTTGGCAACCTGCCCTTTTTGCCGTGCATCCTGTTTCTTTTTTGGAGTGGCTTTTTCCGTCTTTTCCCCGTTAAAGTATTGGAGATCAACGGGAAAAAGCAGCTTGATCCTTGACATCTTCAGCCTCCCAAAAGCTTGAGCATATCGACCATGGCGCGGAACATATGCTCAAACAATCCGCTCAGCACCATGAAAAATGCAGGCATGACCACAATCAGCAGGAGGAACCCGGCTAACAATTTTATCGGCAAACCAACCACAAAGATATTAAATTGCGGCACCGATTTGGCGATAATACCAAGAGAAAGGTCTACAAGAAACAAGGAGACCACGATCGGCGCAGCCATCAGAAACGCACTTGTGAACATGTATTCAAACACGTTCATGATAAACCAGAGCATTTGCTCACTGTTGAGTGGAACCCAAATGCGGTCGATCGGTACCATTTGATAACTGTGAAGAATGCCGCTGATTAAAACATGATGCCCGTTGATGCTTAAAAAATAGAGCGTTGCCAGTATGCTTTTGAAATTACCGGTGATGGGGATGTAAGTACCAGTGCGGGGATCGATGACATTGGCCATCGCAAGCCCCATCTGCATATCTATCATTCCCCCGGCAATTTGAATGGCATAAAAAAACAATTGGCACAGAAATCCGAGAAAGACCCCAATTAGCGCTTCCTTGATCACGTAAAGGGCAAACGTCAAATCAAGTGTCAGCGGTTCCTTTACCGTCACATATGTAAAACTGATCAATGCCACCATAAAAGCGAACCCAATTTTAAACTGGTTTGGCACCCCTCGATTTGAAAAGATAGGGGCCGAAACCAAAAAGGCTGTGATCCTGACAAACACCAGCAAAAAAATCGGTACTATTTGCAGAAATATGTCCATCGACTCAGCCTACAAACCGATGCAGATTCCCGAAAATCCCCATCGTGAATTCAATGAGAATTCGCAGCATCCACGGTCCAAAAATCAGCAATGAAACGAGGATTGCCACAATTTTTGGAATGAATGCCAGCGTTTGTTCCTGAATCTGCGTGGTCGCTTGAAAGATACTGACAAGCAATCCAACAATAAGACCGATGCCCAATGCCGGAGCAGAAACCAACAGGATGGTGTATACGGAACTTTGTGCAATCTGCATGATCAATTCCTGTGACATTGTCGGCCTCCTCTGCTTGTTTTTCGATTGATGCTAAAAACTGACAAGCAATGATTTCACGATTAAATACCAGCCATCGACCATTATGAAGAGCAGGATTTTAAATGGAAGTGAAATCATGACAGGTGGTAGCATCATCATCCCCATCCCCATCAGTACACTTGAAACGACCATATCAATGATCAGGAATGGTATAAAGATCATGAACCCGATTTGAAAAGCCGTTTTCAACTCGCTGATCGCATAGGCAGGTACCAAGGCAGTGAGCGGAATGTCTTGTATCGTCTTCGGCCTTTCTGCCTTCATGTAATCCAAGAACAGGTTCAGATCCTTTGCCCTCGTTTGCTTTGCCATAAATTCCTTAAACGGTATCGCTGCTTTCGTTAGAGCTTGCTCTTGCGTCAATTTCCCAGACATAAACGGCTGCACAGCTTGTTCATTTACGGCCGAAATCGTTGGTGACATGATAAAAAAGGTCATAAAAAGCGCCAGTGCAATCAGCACCTGGTTTGGTGGCATCTGCTGTGTAGCCAGTGCATTTCGAACAAATGACAGTACCACGACGATCCGTGTAAAACTGGTCATCAGGAGTAAAATCGCCGGAGCGACTGATAGAACTGTCAACATTAATAAAATTTGTAATGTTGCCGCTGTTCCTTGAGGTGTTTTTTCTCCATCTCCAATTTGGATGTCGATGGATGGAATTACGTTGTTTGCCCCTGTAGCGGGAGCCGCTTCAGCCATTGAGGGAGTGAAAAGGATCACGACTCCAGTCAGGACGAAAAGACTAACCAGTAGGAGAACAGCCTTTTTATTCATAAACGATCTCCTTTGCTGTGTTGTTCCTCGTCTTTCCAAAGCTCCATCCTGCTCCCCTTTTCAACCTCATCCCATTGCTGATCAAGCATCTCGTCAAACGTACGAGAGGTTTGCAATTCCTCTGCATACACGTCATTACTTTTTTTGCGTTTCCACTTGGCTAACAATTCATCCCATTTCCCTGTTAATGGAGCCATTTCCGCGTCTGCCAGAATCGTGTCCATCTCATCCCCAGCCGGTATATGCCGCAAAAGCGAGATCGTTTCCCCTACACCGACTATGTAGAGGGAATCACCGATCTGAACAATCTGCACCGTTTTGCCATTTCCCAAAGGGACTGCACTGATTACCTTCATTCCACCGTTGCGGCCGGCTACACCGATCTGCTTGTTCGCAAGGAACCGCAAGAGAAGATAGATAATCAGCACGATCAAACCGAGGGAAAAAATAACCTGCACCAAAATCGTCCAGCCGCTCGGAGAAGTAAACTGCATGGTTCCTTCTTCTTGCGTTCCTGCCGGTTGTTTGGCGTCTTTGCCAGTCTGGTTCAGCATGTCCGCTACTGTCTCTTTTCCGTTTGCAGCCGCCAAGCCTGCTTCACTGCTTAGTCCAACCAAAACCAAGCAGACACAGCAGATGAAAATCAGCCGAGCTACCGCTGACGTTGCCTTCATGCTTTAGCCCAATGTTTTCTTGATCGCTTCAAGAACGCGATCGGCTTGGAATGGTTTGACAATAAAGTCTTTTGCGCCTGCTTGAATGGCATCAATGACCATCGCCTGCTGGCCCATGGCAGAGCACATGATGACGCGGGCATTCGCATCAAGTCGCTTGATTTCTTTCAGGGCCGTAATCCCGTCCATTTCAGGCATCGTGATATCCATCGTCACAAGATCTGGTCCGAGCTCTTTGTACTTTTCCAGTGCTTGAGCACCATCGCTTGCTTCCCCAACAACGGTGTAACCATTTTTCGTCAAAATTTCTTTGATCATCATTCTCATGAATGCAGCATCGTCAACAATCAATACTTTGTGCGACATAACCGAATTCCTCCCAGATTGGTAATAGTATGTGATTTACTGCAACTTTTGAACGCGGTCCCATTGACTGATGATGTCGGTTACACGGACACCAAAGTTTTCGTCGATAACTACAACCTCGCCTTTTGCGATCAGCTTGTTATTCACGAGAATGTCTACCGGTTCTCCAGCCAGCTTGTCCAATTGTATAATAGAACCTGCCGAAAGTTCCAGAATCTCTTTAATAACTTTTTTCGTTCGTCCCAATTCAACGGTCACTTGCAATGGAATATCGAGCAAAAGGTTCAGGTTTTGGTCGTCGATTGTAGGCATGCTTCCCATTCCAAAGTTTGAAAATTGAGCAGGCTTTACGCTTGCAGACGGTGGCGTCGACATTCCCATCCCTCCAAAATGCTGCGGCGACTGTGGAGTCGGCGGAGCTGGTGGTTGTTGATATTGCGGTGGATACGGATAAGGCGGATACGGGTAAGGCGGGTATCCGGGTGGAGCCTGGAATTGCGCATACGGGTCATTTGGTTGTCCGTACATAGGCGGTTGTTGCATCCCTGCCTGCTGCTGAGGAGCATACGGCTGAGATGGAGCTACCGGCGCCGGCGGACGAACTGCTTCCGCCGTAGCAGCGATTGGTGCGGGCTCTTGCCAAGCTGGTTCAGGAGTGCTGGCAGGAGCTGCTGGTTCAGATGAAGCACCGCCCATCAACATATCGAGCATTTGCTTGGCAAACGGAACCGGAAGCAATTGCATAATCGATGAATCGATCAGTTCACCATGCTCACCCACCATCAAACGGAACGATATTTTCACAAGGAAGTCAACTTCCGGGATCGCATCTTTCCCATCCGGTTTAGACAGATCGAGAATATCAATTCCAGGTGGCGAGATGTTAACCAGCTTGTTGAATATGGTCGACATCGACGTAGCCGCAGAGCCCATCATTTGGTTCATGGCCTCTTGGACCGCGCTGACATGCATTTCTGACAGCTCTGTCGTCGTTGGGCGTCCATCTCCCCCCATCATCAGGTCAGCGATGATTGCCGCATCCTCTACGCGAATGACCAACAAGTTGATGCCTTGGAAGCCATCCGTATATTCGACGTGCACCGCAACATGCGGACGTGGGAACTCTTCTTCCAATGTGCTTCTCTTGATGATCGATACAGTTGGAGTGGTAATGTCCACTTTTTGCCCAAGAAGTGTGGAAAGAGCGGTTGCCGCACTTCCAAATGAAATGTTGCCAATCTCACCGAGTGCATCCTGTTCAAAAGCGGTCAGGAAATTGTCTACTTCAATATCATCATCACTACCCGCTTGCTCTTCATCACCGACAAGATTGTTAGCGCGTAGCAGAGCATCTATTTCTTCCTGCGATAACATATCTCTACTCATATGTCTCCTCCTCTTTTTCGAGGACTTCGTCGATTTGCACGGCTAAGCGCCCTTTTGCCGTTCCAGGCTGACCTCGAAACTTTATGCGATCTCCAACTTTGATGCTCAATTTGTTGTCGATTAGCTGATCCAATTGAATCACATCGCCTTTGGAAAGACTCAAAAACTCGCCGACATTGATTGTTGCCGTTCCCAATTCAGCAATGATTGGAAGCTTGGCGGTTTTGATTTTTTCTTGCAGGACCATCTCTTCCCGTTCATCACGGGTACGACGCTGGGTGGAGAACCAGTATTGCCCCGACAGCTTTGGCATGATTGGTTCAAGAACCACGTGAGGCAAACAAATGTTAATCATCCCGGTGGTGTCACCGATCTTCGTGCTTAAGGAAATAACGGCGACAATCTCGTTTGGCGATACGATCTGCATAAACTGCGGATTCATCTCAAGCACTTCGAGATACGGATCGATTTCAATAATTTGCTTCCACGCTTCATGAAAACTGTCCAAAGCTTTGCTAAACACCCGCTCCATCACGGTGTTCTCAATTTCGGTCAGCGCTCCCATTTTTTCCGGGATTGCCCCTTGTCCTCCCAGTAACCGATCCAGCATGGCATAGGCAATGTTTGGATTAACCTCCATTACCATTCGCCCTTCCAAAGGTGGAGCTTCAAAGATATTTAAGATCGTCATTTTCGGGATCGAACGTATGAATTCTTCATATGGTAACTGATCGACAGAGGCGACAGTGATCTGAACAAAGGTTCGTAGCTGCGCTGAAAAATACGTGGTCAAAAGCCTCGCGTAGTTTTCGTGAATCCGGGTTAACCCGCGAATCTGATCTTTGGAGAATCGCAAGGCACGCTTAAAATCGTAAACTTTTACTTTTTTCTCGGTCTCCTCTTTTTTCAGCTCGTTAGCGTCCATCTCTCCAGATGAAAGTGCCGCTAACAGCGCATCTATCTCACTTTGTGAGAGAACCTCGGCCATCCTTGGTCACCTCCCTACCTATGTATTTAACTCATTTGGCATAAATTACGACAACACGCGTTTTGTTGTAATGACCTGAACGATTTTGCCTTCTTGCATAATTGAACTCACTTCGTTCATGATTTTGGCTTCCAGCTTGTTCAAGCCTTCCGTTCCCTTAATATCATCTGGAGTTAGGCCAGCAAGGGTCTTGATAATGATTTGGTTCACCTGCGGCATGCGCTTGGTCAACTCCTCCTTGCCCTCCTTGCTGTCAGCTGTAATGCTGAAGCGAACGATAATGTAGTTGCTGGAGAGAAGGTTCGTCGTAATTTCTCCGGAATCAACCGTAAATTCAACCATTTCATCAGCGGTCAACGGCTTGATCTCTTCGGCGACGGCTGCTGAACTAGACTTAGCTGATGGTGTAAAATACGATTTCCACAATACGAAGGTAACCGCTCCGATAAGGGTTATTGCGATAATGACGATTAGAGCCATGTTAAATAATTTGTTTTGGAACATCGTAAGCCTCCCGCTATTCTATAGAGTCGTCTTCAGGACGCGGAATTACGGCAGCCGAATGGGCTCTTTGATAAAAGGCCGTGATCCTGTCAGCAACATCCTTTGCTGATTCCTTTACCAGCAGCTTTTTGCCGTTTATCAAAGTCAGTACCGTAT
>JBLNEJ010000043.1:0-6284 GCA_050262535.1 Clostridia bacterium | reverse complement strand
AAAGACCGCTTCAAGGATGCGCCCCTGGTTCCTGTGGAAGATGTCCTTCCAGCAGTTTACAGCAAGCGGAACATGAATCGAGGATTCGAAGGAGTAACGATTACACCGGACGGCAAATGGATGTTCGCCGCTGTGCAAAGCCCGTTGGCTAACCCCGATGCCAAGACCGCCAAAGCCTCTCGTGTCCTGCGCATTATCAAGATCGACCTGAAAACAGGCGAACCGGCTGCAGAATTTGCCTATCTTGCCAACGATGCGAAAAAGTTCAAAGGTGTCGAACAGTATGACATCGTCATATCCGATTTGCATGCGATCAACGAGCATACCCTGCTGGTCGATGAACGGGACAAAAATGCAGGCGAGGCTGCGCAAGTGAAGAAGATTTATCGCCTTGACTTGAAGAAGGCGACAAACGTGCTTAAAAAATACGACGATGCGAACGCAGGCAAAACGCTGGAGCAAATGACCGACGCCGATTTGAGAAAAGCGAAGGTAAAACTCCCGGTGAAACGCCAAATCATCGATTTGACCGCCTATGATTATCCGTTTGAAAAGATGGAAGGGTTGACGATGGTCGATGACAAGACGGTCGCGATCGTAAACGATAACGACTTTGGAATCGACAATACGACGCAGACGGGTACACCGACACAATTCTGGTTGTTTGAACTTCCAAGCGGATTGAAATAACGCTACTACGGAAACAAGACGCTCTCCTTTTCCCACAGAAAAGAGGGCGTTTTTGTCTTCGGTGCAACCATCCAATCTCATTGGTCTAAATGAAAGTCAATGTCCATATAGTATAAGGAAATGTCTTGTACTTGAAAGGAGGAACATGCGTGTCGTCACAAAATGAGTTGCTGACGTTTACGATCAAGGAGACGATCTTCCTCACGACGGATAGGGCGGGTATCAGGGAAATGAAAGAGATGGAATTGCTGCCCAACGTCGAAATTATCGAAAATGAGGCAGGGGTATCGATCGCCGGATATCTTTTGCTGCATGCCAAATATGATCCATTCGAGCAAATGGAGGAGGAATGGGACGCGGGGACGGGAGCCACCTCGTTGGTGGATGCGATGAAATTCACTCCGTATCGTTTGGAGCACAACGATTCGAATCATGATCTGTACCATTCAGAGCATGATTTTTCCCACCGGATTCCGGTCAGCATTTCCATTCCGAGCTCTCGCATCCGGGAAAAGCATGATCTGTTTGCGGTCGTGAACCAGTTTGATTATCAGGTAGTGAGCACCAATCAGCTTGTGGTGCAAGCGGAACTGAAGATCGCTGGGTTAGAACTGTATGATGCCGAGGAAAGGCAATTCGGTGATATGGATGCTGCTTTAGAGGCAGAGACGTTCCCGATTGCCCATGAGGAAGATGAAGAGCAGATGAGTGGCGAAAAGTGGGAATTCGTCCATATTGCCAACGAGGACGCATCCTATGAACCTTCTTCACTCGATGAGATTGAAAACAAGCTGATGCAACTGGAACAGGAAATCGCCCTTCAGCAGTACCATCAGCAACAACAGTCTCCCTATTATCCCAGCTCGCAATCACCCAATCCTCCTTATATGTCGCCATCTCCGTATGCGCCTGAGGGATTTTTTTCCTATCCTTCCGCGCAGGAACCGCATTTTCCGGTCATGGCTGATGCCGATTCTCATACCTATGGAAGGCAGCAAGAGGTAAAAGAGACAGACGTGCATCCGTATGCTCCTCGCTTCGGCGACATTACGCCGTATAGCGAAGATGACGAAATCCACAATGTCGGTTTTGAGGAAGACGACCACGAGGCGGATGAGATCGTTGCCGAGGTCCAACCAGCCTCGATCGGGGAGCAGAACAAGCTTGAAGCGACAGTAGAGTCCCAAGCACTTGAGACCTTTGTCGATTCTGAACCGGAAGCTGCTGCAGAAGTAGAAACAGTAGCCGAATCGAAAGCAGACACTGATGCGGAGGCTCAATCAGAAGCAGAGGAAGTTGCAAACACAGATGTGGAAGCGGAAGCCATGGAGGCAATGGCTTTCCCGGAAGAAGCAGCGCAAGAGCAGGAGCAGGAACAGGAGTCTCTTGCGATGGCTTCGGAAGAGAACCAGGCAGAGCCGGAGGCCAGTGCTTCAGGAAATCAGGAAGTGAAAGTGGCAATCGGTTCCAAGGGCTCGACGGAAAAAGAAGAAAGCCTCAATCTGACGAACCTGTTCACTGCCAGACGGGAAAGCTATTCCGAGCGGGAGCATGAGACAGAGTCTGCTTCATCCGGTTCACGCGGGGTGCAGGCAATGCCGGAGGTAAGCCGCAGCACATTGGATGCGGTCAACAGTCTCAGTTCGGTAGCTCGTGTGCATGGCGATAACTTCAGCAAATTGAAAGTGTGCATCATTCAGCGCAACGATACATTGGAGACGATTGCCGCCCGCTATTCGCTGCCTGTTTCCAAACTGATGGAGGCGAACCGGCTGTCGACTGACCGTGTGGCTGCGGGGCAGATCCTGTATATTCCCCAGTGAGAGCGAGGGAGCACATTGATGCGCGAACGGTTTGACCTCAAGCAAGTATGTCAACGATACAAAGCACGTGTGATTCACATGACGCCGGAGGACGGCTTTTATTTGCTCGAAACGAACCGTGGTCCAAAGGAATTGCACATCTGGCCGCGCGTAGATGTGATGAGATGGTCGTTCGCGTGGCGAGAAGAGCTCGCTCGTAACGGTTGTCGTGATGTGGAACGCTTCATTCGCACGCGCGATGCAAAGCCGTACGTTGTCATGGCAAAAAAAGGCTTCACTTTGACCGACCATGTCCCAAAGGCTGATCCCCTGCTTACCGATGCGAAGCAGGCAGCGCATTGCGGCAGCGTCGTTGCCGGCATGCACAAGGCGCAGCAAACGGACAGCTTTTTTACTTCAGAGGACGTACTCCGAAAAGAGCAGTTGAAGACGGCGGAAGCGGTTCAGCGCGGACGCGAGATGACGCAGCGGTTTGTGGTCCAGAAAACGGAATGGAGCAAGGCGGATGAATGGGTCGCCAATCAGGTGGAGCCGACGCTTCAGCGGATGGAGCGCAGCGCTGAATTGCTTGCCCAAATACCGGCAGAAGAGGAATGGCTCACTGTTTCCCATCGTGATCTCGCAAGCGAGAATTGGGGCATGTGGGACGGCCGGATGATTTTGCGCGGGTTTTATCGACCCGTACTGTCCATTCAGCAGCGGGATTCAGCCGGATATTTGCGGGAACTGGTCACGGAAACGGGTGACACAAGCAAGGTGGATGCGTTTCTCGATGGGTATGAGCAAAGCAAGCCTCTGGAGTATGGAGAGTATCAATTGCTGCTTGCATGCATGGTTTACCCCGAAGAAACGTGGAAAAGCATCGAGGAATATGTATGTAAATCTCCGGAAGAGCGAGAGGCATTGGGAACACAGCAGATCGAGACCGCCATACATCGTCAGAATCGGGTGGAATCCGTGCTTGGCACGCTGGCAGAACGTGCGGAGCGCACAAGGAGCGGGAACATCCCATGAGCCGGTTCGAGGAGATTTATCCGCTGTTCCACGAATACGATATGTTTGCCCAAACGATTGAAGTGCTCAAGGCACCGAACGTGTATAAAGTCATGACGCCATACGGCTCCTTCGTCTGCAAGCGAACGCCCATGAAGCAAGGCAAAATCCAGTTTCTCGGCGAGGTTCTGCGCAATTTGCAGCAGCGGGGATGGGAAGGAGCTGTTCCTTATTTTTATACGAAATTTGACGAGCCGTTTGTGGCCCGTGGGGAGCACCTTTACTATCTGTCACCGTGGCATGCTGCCGTTGAGGATGGCACAGAACGAGAGGAGAGCGCAGAAGAGGAACAGGATTGGTCAAAAGCCCTGATCAACCGTTTGGGGGAGCTTCATCACTTGACCCAAAACTATCGGTTTGACGACCCGAAGCAGGTAGAACCGCTTGTCACCGCACTCGCTACGAAATGGCAGCTATGGCTCGACCAAACCGAGATGTTTGCGGTGACAGCCCAAAAGCGTACGTATCCATCACCTTTTGACGTAGTGTTTTTGGCGAATCATGCTTTCATTTCCGAACGTGCGCAAAGCGCGATCCAGCTCTTGCAGGAATGGCAGCAAAAGCAGCGTGGGCACACGCATTTTCGCTTGTCGATCAACCACGGATTCCCGCACCCTGCTCATTTGGTCAGCGACCGTAACGGGCAGTTGAAGCTGATCAATTTTGACAGAGCCCAGTTTGATACACCGGTTCGTGATCTGACGCTGTTTTATCGGACGTATTTCCACATGGGCGGTGACGAGGAAGGAGCCAATCTGTTGCTTGCAAGCTATCAGGAAATTTTTCCGCTTCGGCCGGACGAAATCGGATTGCTCGTATCATTTATGCAATACCCGGAGCGGGTGATGCGGGATTTGGACAGCTATTATTACGGAAAACAGAAATGGAATGAATTGTATGCCGTCAAACGGCTGGAGAAGGATATTGACCGTTTGTATCGGATCAGCAGCTGGAGCGAGCGGGCATTTACACGATAAGCAGCGTCTCACTTGCGGGAGACGCTGCTTTTACGCGTATAAAGCCTATGTTTATACCCAGTCCAGGGTGATTGCGATATAGCTCAGTGCAAAGATCCCCAAGATGATCACATCAAAAGAAGAGGGCAGCAGGAGGCAACGAATAAACTGAAAAATAATAAGCGGCAGCAAAACCGATTTGCAGCCATATTTAAACCGCAAATAATACGGGTTGTACTTCCAACGGGAATTCATTATCATCACCTCAACACAGCGTATGCATACCTATTTTATTCAGTGCGGTGCAAAAGTGATTGTGACGACATCAAAATAATTATTATTTCCTATGGGTTTTTTTCAAGGAGATATAGTACAATTCGAAGGAAATACTTGCATGTTTCTTTCAAATGAATGGAAAAGCCTCTTTTATTGAAGGAGAATCATCGATGGTTGGGGCATATCTGATTTATCTCGTAAGCATTGTACTGGCCGTTTATTTATTGCTCTCCTCACATCATCTGACCACCTACAAGCGGTGGTTCGATCCTGCCTTTTTGCTGGGACTTGCCCTCTTTGCCTGGGGAATCGGCAATCTGTTTGTCCATCACGACAATATCTGCTTTCAAATCATCGCGCAGCCGTTTACGTTCTTATTTTATGTTTTTCTCCTGATCCTTTTTCAATCTTATCCGCTTTCTCCCAATTTGTATGTTGAACGATGGAAAAAGCTTGTAGATCTTCTGGTTTTGCTTTTGTTATACGTAACAAGTGCCGTGACCATCTGGCGATATCCGTCCCTTGACGGAGAAATTCGGATGCTTTTGCCTGTTCTTTCAGGGATTTTTGTCGGTGGGATCGGGATCAGCGTGTTGTTGTCCAATAAAAATGGAAGGTTTTGGGGGACGGGCAATTGGCTGCTCGTCGGCATCTACTTGTTTCTGGTATGCACGACGATTTTTATAAGGCATCAGGGACCTTCCTTTGCCATCCTTTCCCTGATCGGCTTCGTTTTGATTATTGCAGGGTACAGGTGTGGATACAGACATAGCAAAGAGACAGCGGTAATGGATGAATATTTTTACTATCACGAGCGCATGCAATTTTTGCAGCGTGAGGAAAATAGCAACCGTTGGCTGGTTGCATTCAGCTTGATTTTTTTGACTTGCTATCCGATGCTGGGGCTGCCCCTGCTGTACGTTTACGGAATCGCCGCTGTCATTTTTATTCTGATCCTCAGGCTATGGATTACGCGAAGAGCGAATCAGAAAGAGATTAAGGAAATTTTCGAAATCTCCCGTAATTTGGAAAAGCGATTTGAGCTTCATATGCACGAAATCAAGAGCAAGAATGAGGAATTGCAATGGCTGCTTGGTCTCAAGCAGCGGTATGAAACGCTGCTGGTGGAAACAAACGCCCAGAGCATGGAGGAAGTCAATTACGAAAATGTTCATCAATATATCGAGGAAATTGTCGGGAAATGGTTTCGGACGATCAACAATGTCGATTATTTGCACGTGGTACTGAAAACAGGTGAAGGGGATATCTCCTATGAGGTAACCCATGGCAAGAGGATTCCTGAGCAAGAGATATTCTCGATCGCAGTGGAAGCCCCGTTTGCCATGACGCCCGGAAGCATATTGCTGGATTCAGTGCTGGTCAGCAACATGTACGAGGAGCAGGAGCTGCAGCGTTCGTTTATGAGATTGCTGGCAATCCATGTGCGAGGGTTATTGGGGCGTTGCCTGCAAAACCAGCAGTCGCT